>JADGCJ010000086.1 GCA_015229045.1 Magnetococcales bacterium | reverse complement strand
GCGGTTAGCTCAGTGGGAGAGCACTACCTTGACACGGTAGGGGTCAGAAGTTCAACTCTTCTACCGCCCACCATATAAATCAAGCAGTTACGAGAATTTCCCGGTCAGCAAGAAGCGTAGTGATCCATTTTTGATCCACACCCCCCCCTGGTGCAACGCCGCAAATTCCTTGGCATAAAATAGGGCTGTGGGTTTCGTCTTCACCCCACCCTCCCGGGTCATTGCCTCTTCTGGTTTGGCTTTTCTGCCTTATCGAGTGTCGCCAGCGCTTCCCGTACCTGCTCCGGGGCCAGGTGGGCGTAGCGTTCGGTCGAACGGATGGAGCGGTGTCCTAGGGTGTCTCGCACGACATGCAGGGAGACGCCGGATTGTGCCAGCCGTGATCCAACAGTGTGGCGCAGGTCGTGGATGTGGAAATC
The DNA here is from genome assembly GCA_015229045.1 of Magnetococcales bacterium. The sequence continues at coordinate 13,125 of JADGCJ010000086.1, read as the reverse complement.
CTGAATTCCTGCCTGCTTGCAGGCGAAGGCGAAGGAGCGCTTGACCGACTGAATCCGCTCTCCCGTCGGGTGCGAGAAGACCCACGGTGATGAGGGACAGGTTCTGGACCGAAAGCTGGCTCGGCTGGCGATTGCTTCCACGGCGCTGCTGTTGAGTGGAACGGCCCGACGTTTCCTGGTTTTGGTGTGTTGCGGTTCCAGGTGAATCAGGTTGGTCACGAAATCCACTCGTGCCCATTCCAGTTTCAGAAGTTCCCCGGATCGGCAGCCGGTGTTGAGTGCCAGGATGATGAAGTCGGCCGGGTGGGGGGCGCTTTGGTGTTGGCGAGCGGCCCGGATCAGGGCCTCTTGTTCCGGTTGGGTCAACCACCGCAGTCGCCCCTCTGGTTCAGGCAGTTTGTTCCCCTCCACCGGGTTCTGTACCTCCCACCCCAGTTGCCGCCGCGCCCAGTTGATGGCTGTCGAGAGGGTGTTGAGTTCCCGGTTGACGGTGGCCGGTTTGATTCCATCGGCTTGCCTGGCTGCCACGTAACCCCTTACGTCAGTTCCCTTGATTTCGTCCAGGTATTTTCCGGCAAAATGGCGCAGGAAATGGCGGGTGTGGATCTTTTCCAGGCCAACCGATTTTTCAGCGGGCCTGGCCTTGAGAAACTCAAGCATTAGTTCCTCGAAAGACCTTCGGGGTTGAGTGCCCCACAGTCGTTGCTGGTGGGCTTCGTGTTTCCATTTTCCTTCCAGGGCTTCCGCCTCCCGCCTGTCTTTTGTTCCAGAAGAGCGCTTAATTCGCAGGCCGCTCGCGTCGGTGAACGCCACGTACCAGAATGGGGAATTGGTGCGCTTGTAGACTGGCATGGTATTTTCTCTTGGACGGAAGGCTGTGGTTCGTCAAGAACTGATTGATTTACGGTATTGTGCCGCAACCAGGAGGCCACTTTTTCTCGTTCAAAACGGGTGGTTTTCCTTTTTGACCCGGGCGCACCAAAGCGCACGGCAGGCAGGCCTCTCGTAGAAATTAAATCCAGAACCCCTTGCTTGGATATTCGAAACCACCTCGCCACATCATCCAATGTCAGTAGCGCTAGATCATCCATCGTCAGTTCTCCAGGATCATTTATTTTCACGATTACCGCTGTCGACTCGATTAAGGCCTATCTCTCCGTTGTTTCCCGTCACTCCGCTCGATGATCAGTTTCAGTGGCTGTTCTTTTACCAGCGCCGTCTTGGTCTGTAATCATAATCGTCGTCATCGTCGTCATCATCATTTTCGCTGAAACTCCACTTGTCTTTTATTCTAATCAATTTGAAATCAGTTGCACTGAATGCCGGCTTTCTCTCCCCGTACCAGCAAGCCATGGCAGTTGAAAGGACCATGTCATCATGGACGCCCTCCCGCCAGGCCTCGTAACTGTCATGGCCGGCGACGCTGATGTTGACTTTGAAGTTCAGCAGCTCTTTGACCAGAATCGCCGCCTCCTTCAACCCTTCCGCCACCCGCAACCTCTTGCTTTGCAGCAGCACTTGCAGGGAACCCACCAGGTCACGTTTCGGAACCCGGAACTGATTCTTCTCCTCCCCTACCGTGTCGCCGCCGTGGATGATAATGGCGACAACGGTAACCGGAAGACCAGCCTGCCGCAGCATGTCCACGACAGGCCGACCCACCCCGGTTTGATCGACGACCAGGGTGGCGTTGTGCTTCAGTGGGGCACGGCTCACCAGCTCTTTCACCCTGGCCACCTGATCCGGGTAGGATGTCCCCAGGGGGAAACGTTCGATGTGGCGCAAGTCATAGGCTTGCGGCTTGCTCCCGTGCAATCGCTCGATGATCGTCAAGGCGGTGTAATCTGACGATTGCCCAAGATCCAGACCAACCAAAAAACTGTTCATCTGATCCTCAAGCAAATAGAGGTTTGATTTCACTGGACATGGCCGCCATGACGGCGTCGTAACTGAAAACCTGGTCTGTGTTTTCGACAAACTCGCAACCGTACTCCTGGGAGAACCACCAGTCTCCCAAGCTGGCGCGTTCCTCTTCCAGAAACTCCGGGCGGATACGTGGGCACTCGGAACCTTTGATCGAAATGCGCTCCCACCGCTCCGGTCGCTGCCACTCCTCGAAAAAGTGGCCCCGCCTGCCGAAGGGGGTGGACATCAGGATCAACCGACCGTCCGACGTGGCCAGCATCGGTCGGATTGACCGGTACAGGTCGTCGGGGACGCGGGAGGCTTCGTCCTCGACGATCAGATTGGCCCCGCTGAACCCCCGGATGGTCGCCTCGCTGGCTGGCAGGCTGACCACCCGGCTGCCACCCTTCAGGATCAGCGACAGCTTGTTCTCCTCCGTCATCTCCGGTTTCTGCTGCAAGCGGCCCAGGAACTGAGTCACCTTGCGGAACAGCTCGCTGGACTGCCGTTGCGAGGGAGAAATCAGGATCGACAGCGAGCCGGCAAAGAAGATCGCCTGGTGCAACACGGCAATGGCCGCCAGGGTGGACTTCCCGGCCTGGCGGGAGCAGTTGAGCAGCAGCCGTTTGTTCCTGAGCCGCAACGCCCGCTCCTGCCAGGGATCGGGGGTGATGGCGAGCCGCTCCCGGGCAAAGGCGACCGGGTCAAGGGCGAAGCGCAAATCATCCGCCAGCATGGGTCAAGGCCTCCACCACCACGCCACGGGCTTCCGGATAGGGCTCCAGGGCCTTGATGATCGTCGTGCGAATCGTCACCCACTCCGGCATCACCAGGACATTGACTGTCCGGCCTTCCTGGAGCTCCCCCTTGAGCTTGGCCATCAGTTCGACAATGCGCACCAGCTCACGCACGGCCATCAGGGCCACGCCGAATTTCTTCTCCTTCTCGGCCTTCTCTCCCAGGCGGCGGGCGCTCTCTTGCAACTGCCCTAGTTGATCGAGCAGGGTGTCTCCCTGGGCGACCACGGCGGCTTGTTGGGCTTGGGCGACTACGGCGGGGATGTGGTCGGCCTTGTGCCTTCGCAGGGCGTCCCTGCTGACGCCAAATTGGCGCTCCAAGGCGCGGAAGGGTTCCCCGGCCACCAGACCCTTGTCGATGGCGTTCCTGGCCTTGTGCGTGCATACAGAGCAAGGGCGGGCCATTGCCGGCTTCTCCCCTCCCTGGATGCGGTTCGCTCGGTCCACGAAAAAGGCGCAGTCGTCCACAAACATCCCCCATTCCTTCGTCGGGATGTGGTCTGGCCTGGGCATGACCAGCAGGGCGGCCAACCACTCGGCCAGGTTGGCCGGAATGTGATTCTCCTTGAGGATGGCGAACCGCTCCTCGAAATGTTCCCGATGCGCTGTCATCTCTTCCCAGGAAGACGCTGGATGATCGGGGGCAGCTCCTGGTGCCGGCGGTCGGGGAACCCTGGTTGGGGCGTTGGGATCGGGACGGGAAAGGATTTGCATGACGGTCATTCCGCTCTTCCATCGGTTTTATCCGGAACCGGCCAATTGATCCCCGCCTCCTCCAGCTTCCTCAAATCAAGTTCAACTGCCTTGTATTTTTGATCTTTGATGCGGTGGGAAGCATTACTCTTTATCAAGAAACCGTCCTGCCTGAGATGATCCACAAGCCGGCGGGACGACTTGATGGCAAAATGGTGGTTGCGACTAGACAGAAAATCAAGAATAACTTTTGGAGGAATAACCAGAATATTGCCATGAATCTTGAAAGGCGGAAGGTCCTGTTCCCTGATAAGCATGACTTCCCTGGCCATCCGATCCATGATTGAAACAGATTCTTGCCGCAGGCTTTCCGATTCCCGCAAATGGATATTCATCAATTTTGGCAGCGTTTGAAATATTTCTTCGTTGCCGTACCCGGCGAACTCGCACAGCTCTTCCATGGCGAACTGCAACGCGGAGTAGTTTTCAAGAAAACGCCCGGTATTGGAATCGTTTATGGCGGCCTTGAGATGTCCTGACAGGTCCCTCTTGATGGCATGCAATCTGGTTTCGGCCCGGGACCGGTCCCACCGTTGCCGCAGCCATTCCGCCCATTCCCGCACGGGGAAAGGGCCGTCCGGGGTAAACAAACCACCCTCGATCTTGGCCCCGTCGATGGCAAATTGGACGATCTTGGTGTTGATGGCGGCATCGTCCACCGGGTTGTCCTGCCCTACCAGACAAACCGGGCCGGCGACGAGGAACGAACCTGTTTGTCCGTGGCCCCGCAGATCCGAGCGGTAGCCGCTGTTGAGCAGGTCGACAAAGGCTTCCAGGTCTCTGGGAGCGGCCCGACTGATTTCATCGAAGACAACGGGAAACAGGTGGTTGGAAACCGCTTTCATGCGTCGATAGGATGTCTGCAACTCGGTGGGTTCCTTCGACAGACAACCGGTCAACGCACACATCACACGCTTGGCAATGAGCGTTTTGCCGCTTCCGGAATGACCCGACACCGCCAGATGGGGCCAGAATCCGAGGAAGACTTTCAACATGGAACCTACGAACCAGGAGAACCAGACAACCCCAAGCCCATCCTTGAGAAGCCCGTTGATCTTCTCCAGGATCACTCGGGCTGACTCGGGCGGGGCGCTGGGAAAGCGCAAACGGTGATAGATGGATTCGGCTTCAGAAAGGAAACCGTTGCTGGAGTCTATCAACTGGATTTTTTCGCCAACTTGAACCAAACCATAGACGCCAACCGTCTCGTGTTTGTAGCGTTGATCCCTGACCAGGGCCTGGAGCAAATGGGCCAAGTGGCGAAAATTGTGGACTTGGCCCAACTTCATCCACTCCTTTGGGTTGCTCAACGCGGTGTCGTCGATAACGGCCCGCTGGAGAGCCGGGGTTTCCGCCCGCCGGTAGATCACCATGCGTTTCCGTGCAGCATATCCAGCCGCCGCACCTCCCATGGCCGTCGCTGAATCGTGAACCGTGATGGGGTCTGCCCGGTAAGCGCGGAAACCTGCCACGGCCTCCAGGGTTCGCTCCCCGTCGTCGCCATCCTGGCGACGCCACATTTCCGTGGAGTCCAGCTCGGAGACGTAGGCCTGGAGGCGCTTGAACTCCGGCGCGGGAAGCCATGGCCGTTCAAACGGGAAGGGGCTGGTGTTCACCCGTCCTGCCAGTTCTCTGAGCCCCTCCAACGATACTCCGGCCTTCAGGGCGTCGTTCGGATCTTTGTGGGTTGGGGTCCAGTCCACCGCTTGTGCCGTGATCCCCGCCGACAGGGCGCGGTGGTAGAGGATTTCACCGGCTTTTTCCCCAGGTTTATCGGCATCTGCCAGGACCATCAGCCGCTGCCGGTCGTTGAGCCAGGAAAAGGGAAACTTCTCGGCAGCAGAAGCCGACAAAAAGGCCACGGCGGGACATCCGCAGGCGGTCAGAGTCAGGGCGTCGATGGGAGATTCCGTCAGCCAAATCGCTGTGGCCTTGAGAGTCTCCTGGGAGGGCACGAACGTCCCTCCCGCCATCTCCCCGACGGTGCGCATGCGGGGTTCGTGGTCTTCGGCCAGGTAGCGTTGGTTGACGGCGACGACGTTCCCGTGTGAGTCCACCACCGGGAAGACGATGGCCGGGCCGTAGGCGGCGGCATCGCCATCCTTGGGAACCCAGTCGGAAAATCCAAACGACCGACCCTGCCAACGTTTCACCGCCCCCTCGGGAAGGCGGCGGCTCTGGGTCAGGTATTCGCTGGCTTTGGCGATTGCTGGGTGGCTATTGGCCATCCGCCAAATCCTTTGGGGTTGGGATTCGTTGGCCGGTGTGTGGGACGAGGTTGCCTTGGGGGTATCGAAGGGGATGCCGTACTCCTGGTGCAGGTAGCGCATTGCCTCCGGGGTATCAATTCCCTTGACCTTCCGCACCAAGTCTATCGCATCTCCATGATCCCCAGTGCCCAGATCCTTCCATTTTTGGTTGCCATTGCGACCGAAGATGGAGAGGGAGGGCGTGTTGTCCTCTCGCCATGGGACGTGGTAGTTGCCCCTGCCCCCGGGCCGGCGCATGCCCAGCCGGGAGGCCAGATCGGGAAGGTCGATGTGCCGGGAGAGTTGAGCGGCGTTCATGGCGGATTGCTTGGCCTTCCTGGTTGATGAAGGGAACGAAAGCACTTCAAAAGGATAAAAAAATCATTTGGGTCCGCGTTTGATTTCAGGAACGCAACGAGCGTGGTAAGAGATACGTCCTGCAAGATGGCTCAAGTTTATAATATTGACATAACTACCGCTTCGGGAGAAGCGCGACATATACTCAAGGAGCTCCCAGGGACCCATCACAATAATTTTTCCTTTTTTGTCTGTCTTGTGAAATAGCTCACCGTTTATATAGCTCAATCCAAGATCAAGAAAAATCCCCTCGAAAGTTTGATCGCCATACCCTTGGTATCTTTTGTGATCCACATCTTTGTATATGGTAAATCTGGGAGTCTCAAATATTCTCGCATTAACAGCTTTGCCTTTTCCTATTGAATACTCCCCCTCACGCGAGGCGACTGTAAAGGCCTCCCAAAGATCACTGCGAATCACAGAAAACAACCCTGCAATATCTTTGTTTGAGACTGCGTTGAAGCGCAGCAGCAATGCAACTCCAAGCTCCATCAGTTGATGAAAATTATACAGGACATTTCCGCCGCTTCCCACTCCTGTTTCACTGGCTCCAAAGGGAACCCCCTCCCTTCTCAAATACTTGATGTAAGAGTTGAACCATGTCGGCGGATTCTGATTTCCTTCAAAACCGACATGCAATCTCCAAAGCACAAGCACTGCTTGTCCGTGAGTCAATGACAAGTTCGGGACTTGTGGGCTGACGGACTCACGCGCTTTTTGACCAGTACGTTCCTTGCTCATGTTGCCACCTGCCGGAATGAAGGTCTGACGGTGTCTCCATCCTCCCTGAGCATGGTGCATGTTGTCAAGTTATTTTGAAATGCGGGGGAAGTTATACCCTTCCCCCGCTATGCAACCGCCTCCCTCCGCCTCACTTCAACCCCGCATCCTGGAGCGTTGCGGAAAGTTGCTCACTCAGAATCTGTATCAGGTAGCACAGATCTTCCCGGCGAACGTTTTCCAGCCTGATATTTTCCGATGATGGTCTGTCCGGAAAGAGCAGCCCAGCTACCGCCGCAAACGCCCCGTCCACTTGAAGAAGGCCTATTTCCTGTTCCACCGTCAGTTCTCGGCTCATGCCACACCTCCCCGCCCAACCGAGAGCCGGCCTTTGCCGGAGAGAGAAGAGCCAGCCGGGAAAGAGGAAGGGCAGGCAATCCCGACCTGGTCCAGCGTAACCAGAGGGAGGATGACGCACTTGGACCTGCTGCCGGCAATGCGTTGGCTCATGTTGCGGCCCAGGAGTAACCCGGCCCGGTCCAGTTCCACCACCAGGTGGCGGGAACAGGTCACCGGGCAGGCCTGCACCCGGCGGGCGAGGAAGGCCATGATGGCCTTGGGCGGGATCACCAGGTGACCGTTGCGGATGGCATAGACCGGGCGCAGGGCCGGCGGGGTTGCGGCGATCTCCCTGGCCAGCCAGGTCATGAGGCCGATGATGCCGCCTTCGATCACCGGGCGTTGGCTGGTGCGCCTGGGGGCGGTCTGCCGTTCCAGGGCTTCCACCCTTTCGGTCAGCCCCTGGACGGTTGCCATCAGGGATGGGGTGGCTTCCGCAGCCGGACCGAACCGACCGGTCTTGTGGATGGACGGCAGCACCTCTGCCGTGACCCACCGCTTGAACCGTTTCGCTGCCGGGAGGGTGGAACCGAAGGTCAGGGCGTAAAGGCCAGACTCGTTGACGTGGTTGGCCTGCTGTTTGCCGCCGGAGGAAAGGGTGTCCAGTTTCTGGACATCCTCTTGATCGACGTGAGATGCCAGCGCCTGGCGGGGATTTCCAAACCCCAACGCCGTACAGACGTCGCAGGCGTTGAACCAAGGGAGCCCCTGGTCGTCCAGGACCACCCGGACGGCGTGATCCTCGAAATCGAAGGGGATGAGGCTGGAAGATGACGTAGGTGTGGTGTTGCTCCGGGTGGTCATGCGTGTGCTCCATAGGTCGCAGTGAACATTGCCGGAGCACGGACGTTTATCAGGCGTGCGGACTCCGGGGGCTGATAAACCCACCTATGGTTGGGCAGCCATGCCTTTGGGCTTGCGCCTTGGACATGCGCACGGCTCCCCCGGAGTCCGACGAACTGGCAGGCAGAAGGTACGCCAAGGCGCACTGCGGGCGCAAAAAAGCCGCCAGGGCTTTCGGGGGCGGTTGTCCGCCATAGGTTGTGGAGTTTATCAGGCTCCAGGGGCAACTCTGGCGGCAGCGGAGTGGAGATGTCAAGGGGGAAAAGCAATCCCTCCGACTGGCTGCCCGCTTGACGCCTATTAACGGATTTGGTAATCTTCGGCCATGGAATGGGATCTTGAATTCTTCAACGACGGGGTGAAGCGGGATATCGAGGCATGGCCAGAAGGGATCCGTGCCGTGTTTGTCCGCATTGCGCTGAGGATGAAGAGCAACGGCCCGAATCTTGGAATGCCGTTCACCCGCGCCTTTGGAGGAGGGTTGTTTGAGATTCGCGCCAAAGGGCAGGAAGGTATCGGACGGGCTTTTTTCTGTCTTTTGGTGGGGCACAAGATCGTGGTTTTGCACGGTTTCATCAAGAAAACGGACAAAACCCCGCAAACCGAGTTGCAAATCGCAATCCGCCGCATGAGTGAGGTGAAACATGGCCGGTGAGAGGTACGAACCCGTGCCACTCGACCCGGATGCCCTTCTGGTCGAGTGGAGCGAGGCCCCGGAATTCAAGGCTGCCTACGATGCCCTGGACGAGGAATTCCGTCTGTTCGACGAGTTGTCGGCGGCCCGCAGGAAGGCCGGGATGACTCAAGCGCAGGTGGCCGAACGAATGGGTACCGGGACGCCCGCCGTGGCCCGCCTGGAATCGGGGGGTGGCAAAGCGAAGCACTCTCCGTCCATTGCCACGCTACGCCGTTACGCTGAAGCCGTCGGTTGTCGCCTGGAAATCAAGCTCGCGCCCCGGTGATCACCCACGGGCGAGGAAAACGACCACCAAAGCAGGCCCGCGCATGGTGGGGCCTCCCGTGTTCACCCCACATAGCGCTCCGTCTTGCGACGTGCTACGGCTGAGAGCATTGCACCGTGTCACATGCGCGGGCCTAACGTCAGAATAAATCCAGCATGTGACGATTACAACAGGAAAGGCTCGTGCCGACCGATGCCCGTGAAGCGGTCCACCGCTTGCCGAGAGAAGAAGGCCAGCCGGGAAAGGGAAAAACCAGGGCGATGACGGAAAGGGCTATTGCCGCCGAACCGTGATTGGGCCTGTCGGCCTCCCAAGGATTTTCCAGATGTGTCGCTCGCTCAGGCGAAATGTCCGGACAAGAGCCTTCACCGTTTCTCCAGCCCCATAGCGGCGCACGATTTCAGCATCTCGGGCCTCGCGTTGCAGGCGGGACAAGCTTGGGACGTAGAGACCGTCGGCACCGAACCTGGATGACAGCCATTGGGCGGCCTTCCAACCGATGGCCGCTGATAGAGGGTGGTCCTGCCTCAGCCTTTCCCTGGTCGGCGGTTTGATTTTGATGCCGCCGAAGGCTTCCGCCAGCTTCATCACCGCTTCCACGCCACAGGCCTCGGCCATCTCGCGCAACGACTCCGGCAAGTCTTCCACCTTTACCCCGTCGAAAATCACCTCGTTTTCCTCCCGCACTGAAGGTTCACGAAGACCCCAGGCTGGAAATGCCCTGAATCCGCTCGGACCACCAGCCTGACGGGAGTCAGGGGAGATGGGGTCGCATTTTGCGACGTCATCCTGATCGACACACTTGGCCAAGGCATTGCGCTGGCTGGCCTGCCAATCTCACGCACATAGAGAGGCACAGGCAATAAAAACGGGGACAAAGGGGACAAATGCGATTTTTTCTGTTTAACGTATTGATATATAACGGCATTTAATGTCCCCTTTCTTGTAATTCAAAAAAGGGACACCGACCCGATCACCCAACCCTTCAATCCTTGCTGGACAAGGCTTCAACCCTATTTTTCCAGCTTCTGGAAATGTCCCCTTTTGTCCCCTTTATGACTGTAATTAGTTTTGTAATTAAGGGGATAAATTGGCCGAAAAGGGGACAAAGGGGACATAAAAGGGGACACCGCGTCTTTCTATATTTTCTTTATTTTTCAAGAAGATAGATATAATATATTGACAGGTGTCCCCTTTGTCCCCGTGATTTTCGTGTGTGTGTCGTGCGAGAGGAAATCGGCCTATCCGTCATTTGACGATTTTATCGCAATAATTTTGATTGATTCTTTGTGGAAGAGCCTTCACCAGTTCAATCAGCCCCGGGTTACCACCTCCCTTCCCTCTTTCCCGGCTCGCCTTTCTCCCAAACAATCCCTCGATTGCCACCAGGTGCGAATGGATGGCAGATCGCTGGCGTGTTACCTTCCGACGCGGATGCCCGGGAACCTTTGTCTGTCCAAGCGTTTCGACCGGTCGGAGGGTGGGTCTGGAAACGGGTCAGAAATGGGTTGCGGGGGTGTCAAAAACCGGCTAAAATATCGTCCGATAATTACACCTATCGGACACATATAAGGGCACTTCCGAAGGAAAAGACCATGAGCGAAACCACGTTGCCCGTCGCCACATCCACCACTGCCATCGCCAACCAGGACGCCATCAGTGAATGTCTGGCAGAGTTCGACCGGTACGCTCACAGGCTTTTTGCCAGAAACACGTTGCGGTCGTTTCGGTCGGATACCAAGATTTTCGCGGCGTTCTGCGCCGAACGCGGAATGGACAGCCTGCCTGCCAAGCCAGAAACAGTGGCCGCGTTCGTGGAGGCAATGGCGAGCCGTTGCGCGGTGGCCACCATTCGCCGGTACGTCTCCAGCATCTCCACCCAGCACCAGATTGCCAAGCTCGAAAGCCCCTCCCGCTCCCAGGCTGTCAAGTATGCCCTGAGGATGGTGGCCAAGGAGAAGGGAACCCGGCAACAGCAAGCCGCCCCGATCAACCACCGCCTGGTGGAAGAGATGCTGGAGGCTGACCGTGGGACGTTGCGGGATTTGCGGGACTTGGCTTTGGTGTCCGTGGGCTACGACACTCTGTGCCGTCGGTCGGAGTTGGCGGCGCTTGACGTGTCGGATTTCTCCTTTGCTGAGGATGGATCGGGAACGGTATTGATTCGGAAGAGCAAAACCGATCAGGAGGGAGCCGGGTCGGTGCGTTTCATCGCTTCAGACACAGTGGCCCGAGTCAGGAAGTGGATGGCCATTTCGAGGATCAAGCAGGGAGCCATGTTCCAGGGCATCGACAATGCCGATGCAACGACAGGGCGTTTGAGCGACAAGGGGGTGGCCCGGGCCTTCAAGAGGATGGCGGATTTAGCAGGAGAGGATGCCGCAAAAGTTTCTGGCCACTCTTGCCGGGTCGGGGCCGCTCAGGACATGGTGGCCGCCGGGCTGGAAATCGGCGGGGTGATGCAGGCCGGTGGGTGGAAAAGCCCGGTGATGGTAGCCCGGTACACGGAAAAACTCATGGCCCGCAGGGGGGCGGCGGCCAAGCTGGCGGCGATTCAGGGACGGTCTTGATTTCGTTCCCAGATTTGCTTTCGGGCAACATGCCAACCAATGGCCATGGGCTCAATCCTACGTCGAGGGGGGGGGGTGTTCCACAAGTGATCCATGACAAAGCCGCCTTTTGGCGGCAATGGTTGGGCTCGTTGGATATATTTCCGTGTCGAAATTGGATTAACCTGTTGATTTTGCGTGTGTTATGTGGTGGGTTGCCCCTTGACACGGTAGGGGTCAGAAGTTCAACTCTTCTACCGCCCACCATATAAGACATGGATCAAAGATTCACGGCCACCCTCGCGGTGGTCGTTTTTGTTCCAGCAATCAAAAGGCAATCATTTGAGAGATGTCCAGCGGACCATCCCCCGGTGGGGATGGGTTCGACCCCAGGGCCGCCCCTCCTCCCCGATCCCCGACCAGGAAGGAAAGCCGTTCTCTGGATGGGCATTGTGCCGGTCAGAGAGAGAGGGTGTCACATTGCCGCCCGAGTGGCGTAGCGAAACGCTGCCCCATCGACGGCTTCGGGACTCCGTCCGCTCATCCAGGGAAGGGCGGTCTCCGGTTCGATTCCCGCCTGTTCCCCAGCCAGGGGAAAGATGACCTCGCGTTTCGCGACCCCATCGGCTTGGTCGTCGGTCTCGCGAAGGATGTCAACAATCTGGACACCTTTACCCCTGCAACTCGGAAGCTGATCGTCGGGATTGACCCTCAATCCGGTTGATGGTCAATCTTGGTTTTTCTTGGGTTTCCGCGAATACCCTCCGCAATGTTTACGGTATTCCGCTCGTCGTCATCGAGGCCGGCAACCGCTTTCGTTTTCGTCCAGGCTCTGGAAGCTGACCGTCGGCAGTCCCAACGGTCAGGGCCGGGGGAGGCCCCGGCCCCTCGTCTGTCAACCGGCGCAATTTTGCGCTCGCCTACCCGGAATGAGGGGGCGTCGCGGATTGCGACACCCTTTCTTGCTTCGCAGCGTGGAGGCTGACGGCGACATGCCCCAGCGCCGTGTGGACACCCCACAGGACGCGCATCATTCCGAGAAGGTAATTTTCCGATGGGCTGACGTGCTGATCATGCGACGCCAGGCGGCAATACTCGCCGAGGAAGAGGACCACTTCCTTGAGATTGCCCAGGGTGTCTGTCTGGCAGGGGCCGGTTTCAATGAACGGATGCGGGGGGAGTTCAAAGATAGGGACGGTTCTGTTCTCGGGCATGGCTGATGTCTCCTTGCAGGGAGGTTGCAATGGCCGGGTGTTGCAAGCCGACATCAGACGGCGGGCTTATTCCCCAGAGGGTGTTGTATTCGCCCACACCCGGCCAGAAGGACAGGCACGCAAAGACGATGCCCAAACTCTGGACGCAAAAACACCGCATGCCTGACGGGTGCGGTCACCGCTGATGTTGGGGCTGAGAACCCCGTGGGCCGGCGCTACCCCCTGGCTGGGATCGGACGCAAGTGGAAATCTCCGGGCACTGTGGGATACACTGGGTGGCGGGAGGAGACACCATGTCGCATGCCGTCACGTTCGATACCCTGAAGTTTGTCAAGCGCCTCAAGGAAGCCGGTTTCTCCGAGCCCCAGGCCGAGGCT
>JADGCJ010000085.1 GCA_015229045.1 Magnetococcales bacterium | reverse complement strand
GGTTCGGGGCGAAGCCCTGACAAAGGCTTTCATGTCCAGGCCTTTCTTGAGGGGGCACCTGGGCAGTTACAGTTTTTTGTTAATTAAGGTGGTTGGGGGATCCAAGGGGGTGGGCTTCCGCCTGCCCCCTTGGCGGGGTTTGGGACGGAGCCCCAACAAAGCATTTTACTCTGGGATCCTGGGTGGATTTCCAGTGGGTTGCGGGGGCGAAGTCCCGCTGGGTTGTGGGGGCGAAGTCTCGCTGAGTTGCGGGGGCGCAGCCCCGCTGGGCAGGTGCGCAGGATCTGCCCCGACAAGCTCTTCCATTTCAGGTCGTTCATCTGTATTTTGGCGAGCGTACTGAATTTTTGCATGAATTGGAAAAAAAGACAGGATTGGGTAGGCTGCCAAGGATCCCAGGGCTTTGCCGAGGATTTCAGGGCTTTGCCCCGGACCTCATCGGGGCTTTGCCTCGGACCCCATTGGGGGATGAATCCCCCAGTCCCCTCTTTATTTTTAATGACAAAAAAAGATTTTATGGGGGCTTTGCCCCCGTACCTCGTGTTTTTATTGACAGGGAAAGACGCTGACGCAACGGAGGCACCATGAGCCAGGACGAGATTGTCTTTGAAGAGGTCAACGAGCAACTGGAAGCCGAGCAACTGAGCCGGTTCATACGTCGGTTTGCCAGCTGGATCATTGTCGGACTGGCCCTGTTCTTTGCCGGATTGGTGGGTTACGTCGTCTGGACTGACCATCGCGCCAAACGTGATCAGGCGGCGTCGGATCTTTTTTTGTCGGCCAATCAGGCCATCGCCGAGAAACATTGGGATGAGGCCCAGAACGGGTTGAAAACCCTGCAAACGACCTACCCGGGTCATGGCTACGTCCTGTTGTCACGGCTGCTGTTGGCGCGAACCATGGTGGAGCTGGGCCGGTCCGGCGATGCCCTGCGTGAATTGGAGCTCCTGGCCAGCGAAGCCGGAGGGAAAAATCCTCTCGCCGACGCGGCCCTCATGGAAGCCGCCTGGATCGCGGCCGATAGCGACATGAGCCAGGCTCGCGGCTATCTGGCCAAAATGGGCGCCGACTCCCCCTATAAACCCATGGCCCTGGAACTGGAAGGGGTGATGGCCCTCAAGGAAGGCAACAAAGAGAAGGCCCTGGCTCAGTTTCGCCAGGGACTTGAACCCCGGTTCATCCCCCCGGAAGGTGTGCGGCAGCGGCTGCTGCGCCGCGTCGAACGCCTGGGAGGCCCCACCCCAGCCGACAAGGAAGAAGGATGATGGTGATGCGTCGCGCCTCTCGTGAGATCTCTCCCCTGATACCGATCGGACTCTGGGCCATTCTCGCGTTGGGCCTGAGCGGTTGCACCTCGACCGGCTCCTGGTTCACCGGCCCGGATAAACCATCCGACGAATCACTCCAGGAGTATGTCGAACCCAAACCCGGCCAGACAGTCGGGTTGCATCGTTTGTGGCGCAGCGGTGTGGTCGGTGCGCCGGATAAATATCTTTTCCATTCGACCGGCGTAGCCCTCGATGACGACCTGTATGCCGTCGGCACCTTCCAGGGCAAAGTGGTCGCCATGAACCCGACCGATGGTGCCGTGCGCTGGAAAACCGACATCGGAGCCGCCATCGCCGGCGGGGTCTCCGCCGATGCGCAACGTCTCTACGCCGGTACCATTCGTGCCGAAATGGTGGCCCTCGATCGTCAGGATGGCCATGAATTGTGGCGGACCAGCGTCGCGACGGCCATCGCCTCGCCACCGCGTGTGGTCAAGGGATTGGTGGTGTTTCTCACTCTGGATAATCGCACCTACGCCCTGGATGCCGCGACCGGCCAACGGCGCTGGGTCCACAATACGACACCCGTGCCCCTGGTGGTGATGGGATCGGGTGTTCCTGGCGTGACGAGCGGTGCGGTCCTGGTGGGCTACTCGACGGGTGAGGTGTTCGCCCTCTCGCCGACCGATGGCAAATCTCTCTGGAACTTCAATATGACCATGATGGGCGGCGGACGCAGCGAACTCGACCTGCTGCAAGGTGTCGTTGCGCCGATCATTGCGACGTCCAGGGTTGTTTTTGCCGCCACCCATCAGGGACGAGTGATGGCCTTGCAACCCACCACCGGCAAGCCCTTCTGGGAACGGCCACTTTCGGTGGTGCGTACCCCGTTGCTGGTGGAAGATCGCCTGATCGTCTCCGATGTCGAGGGTAATCTCGTGGCCCTGCGAGGGACGGATGGTATTCCCATCTGGAAAACCCGCTTAAGCGATGCCCTGCTCACGGCTCCGGTGATGTTTCATGAGCGAATCGTTGTCGGCGACAGCAAAGGTCGTCTTTTCGCCGTCGATCCTGCCAGCGGCCAGGTTGTTGGTCTCGATCGCTTCGGTGAGCCTCTCTTCGCCGATCCCCAAGTGATGGGCAGTTATCTTTACCTGTGGACCAATGACGGGAACGCCTATCGGTTTGAATGAGCAACGCTCCGATCTCCAGTCGCTCGATCACCCCTTGCAATCGCATGGATTGCAAGAGTGCCTCTTTAATCAATAAAAGATTTTATTCATGATTCTTCCTCCTCTCGTTGCCCTCGTTGGCCGTCCCAATGTCGGAAAATCAACCCTCTTCAATCGCCTGACCCGCACCCGCAACGCCCTCGTCGACGACATGCCCGGCGTCACCCGTGACCGCCAATACGGCCAGGGAACATGGGGTGAGCGCCGCTTCCGCATCGTCGACACCGGCGGTTTTCACGAAAATTCCACCGAACTCCTGCTGCGCGACGTGCGCCATCAAGCCATGGTCGCCGTCGAAGAGGCCGATGTCGTGGTCCTGGTCGCCGATGGCACGGCAGGTCTTCTTCCCGACGACCAGGCCATAGCAGAGTTGTTGCGTCAGTCAGGCAAGCCGATGGTGTGCGCCATCAACAAAAGTGAAGGCCGCCGGGGCAGCCAGGGGGTCTGGGAATTTTTTGAGTTGGGTACCGGGCCTGTCGTGGCCATTGCTGCTGCGCATGGTCAAGGAATCGATGATTTATTGACAGCGCTTTTCACACTTTTGCCGGCAGAGTCGCCCCAGGAATCGATCGTTGACGTGGGCGAGGGAGGTGTTTTGCGTGTCGCCGTGATCGGTTGCCCTAACGCTGGAAAAAGTTCCCTGATCAATCGTTTGTTGGGCGAGGAGCGGTTGTTGGCGAGCGAACTGCCGGGTACCACGCGCGATAGCATCGATACCCCTTTCACGGCGCCGCATGGCAAAGAGTATATTTTGATCGATACGGCAGGTTTGCGTCGCAAGAGCCGGATCACGCAGCGCGTGGAGTCCTTTTCTGCGATTGCGGCTCTGAAAGCCATCGATCGCGCTGATGTCGCGATTCTGGTTTTGGATGGTGTGCGTGGGGTGACCGATCAGGATCAGCGCGTGGCCGGCTATGCCACAGATGCGGGGTGTGGATTGGTGATGGCGGTCAACAAATGGGACGTGGCCGGTCGTGAGCCGGGGGCGCTGGATCGGTGCAACGATCAGTTTGCGTTGTCATTTCCGCATTTGGGGCATGTACCGGTCTTGCGTCTTTCGGCGCACACGGGGCGCGGCATCGATCGTTTGTTGCCAACGGTGGATCGCGTTGGTTTGGCATGTCATCGACGTATCTCCACGGGCATTTTGAATCGCTGGCTGGCGGGTGTCCTGGAGCGTCATCCGTTGCCACGGCATGCCGGGCACCCGGTGAAAATCCGGTACATGTCGCAGGTGAGTGTCGCGCCACCCACGTTGTTGTTGTATGCCAACCATCCTGATGAGATCCACGCCACGTATCGGCGTTATTTGGAAAATCAGCTCAGGAAGGAGTTTGATTTTGCCGGGGCGCCGGTGCGGTTGTTGTTTCGGAGGAGTCATGACTGAACCGAATCCATTCCGAGGTGCGTCGTCGGCCCGTCGATGGGGCCCAGGGGGCTGGCGACCGGACAGATCCAGGACAGAGTCCTGGTGGAGTTTGGGGCGAAGCCTCAAAAATCTTTTATGCCAATATTTTTCTCGAGTCGTTGGCCTGTCAATGGGGTCCAGGGGGCTGGCCCCCTGGCAGGTCCAGGACAGAGTCCTGGTGGGGTTTGGGGCGAAGCCCCAATAAAATCTTTCATGCCAATATTTTTCTCGAATAGACGTGGTTTGATCAATTTTATTGGGGCTTCGCCCCAAACCCCATTGGGGCTTCGCCCCAAGCCCCACCAAGGGGGCAGGCGGAGCCTCCCCCTTGGATCCCCCAACCCCTTTTAATAGTAAAAAGACCTTATTGGGCATCTTTCTGACCACCCGATGGTGTCAAAGCCAGCCGGAATCCAAAATTCGCATAACTCTCTTCACTCGGGTTCCGATAACCACGATAGAGACAACGCAAAAAACGTCTGCTCCTGTCCTGAAAACTGCCGCCACGTATGACCATATTATTGCCCTCTGACACCAGGGGGTTTTGGCGCGCATGGTGCGCATAGGCCGTGGCACTGTAGTGATCCTGCATCCATTCGGAGACATTCCCCGTCATGTCAAACAAGCCAAAGCGATTGGCCTGTCGGGTTCCAACCACATGCGTTGTGTCTTCGCTATTGTAGGCATGCCAGGCGACAGCCGACAGATCACTCCCACCAGCATAACGATCCTCCGCATCACCCGCACGGCAGGCATACTCCCATTCAGCCTCTGTAGGCAGACGATATTCTTCACCACCCTGACTGTTCAGCTTTTTGATAAAATCTTGCACCTGGTCAAAATTGATCTTCTCCACGGGATGGTTCTGCTTACCGTTGAGGAAGGCCGGATCGGTACGCTTGGCCATAACCGCCTCATCGCCATCTGTCATGTTTTTCTTGGACTGTCCGTAATCCCTGTCCTGGAAGAGCGCCGGATTACTCCCCATAACCGCCTGCCACTGGGCCTGTGTCACCTCGTATGCGCTTAACCAGAATCCATCCAGGGTGACCAGGTGGACAGGTTTTTCATCACCAAAACACTCCGATACCCAGGAACCACACCCCATCCAGAAAGTGCTGCCCGGTATCCAGATGAAGGTCATGCCGGTTTTCGGATCATGCCAGATAGTGGATTTTTCTTGTGCTTTTCCTGGTTGTCCGCCGGGCATGACCGGAGGGAGAGCGGGCGGTTTTGGTGTTGCTGCTGCCCGCAACTCCTGATCGGTCTTTTCCCACGCCTTTTTATCCTCTTCCATGCGTCGTCGTTCGGCTGCCAGATGCCGGCTTTTTCTGACCCATATCTCTTCGGGGTACTCCACCGCTATGTTTTTTAAAAGTTCCATGGTATGCAAATCATGGTTCAATTGGTAATGGAGTGATTCCGGGTCATGGGAGGGAAAAGGGTCGTTTTTGGGGGCATCGAGAGATGTCTCGACATAAGAGAGATCCAGCTCTTTTTCTGCTTTGTAATACTTGCTGGAAACCTTATTGTGATCTATGCGCCATGGCGGGGGATCAACAATAAACCATTGACCGTCTTCCCGTATCAGATTCAGTGTAATCTGATCATGGGCTATTTTGTCAGCAAACATTCTGCGCACCGATCCACCTCTCTTTGTGGATATAAGACGCACAAAATCAACCTCTGCAACACCATGGTTGCCTTCGGTTTTGACATGCTGGATGTTGTAATGTCCAACAGCAAACCATTCATCGTGAAATATGTCCAATATTTTGTTTTGATTTTGTGCCACGGTGGCGCAATCGGAGCAGCCATTACGGATACAGGCCTGTTCAAGTTCATGAACGTTTTGCATCTCCTTGCTGTTGGGTGAAAAACGGGCCATGTGCAGGCGCACATCAGAGAGGCCTTTGAACTCATCCTCAACAAACATGTTGACCACCTGCTGTGGATCGGACAGATCACGCTTGTGGATGGGTGCGGCAAACCCGGGTGGGGTGGTATTGGCAATCATGACGGCTGTGGCCGTAGCCTTCTCTTTGCGGCATTTTGGCGCTTGGGTAGTCAGGGGTTGGATTTCTTTCCGCCTGTTCGCCTTGAGATGTTTTATAATTTTGCATTCGTCAATTTCGTTAGAATTGTACTTCTTTCTATCATTCAGAGGAATACAGCCCCACTCTTTCTTTAACCATCTGTACCCATTATGAATAGCATCAACAGAAATACGCCAAAGAGGTGGATTGATGATGTGCCATTCGTTGTTCTTCTTCCGCAATTCCATCGTGACCAGATCATGATCTTTTCGATCAACAAAGATTTTTCTTTCATGTTGTACTCTGGCTGTGGAGGCCAGACGATCATAGTCGATTGTGGCAGTTCCATGATTACCATCGATATCGACAGACAGGATCTTGTATCTGGACACAACGAATAAATCATCATATGAATCATCAAGGATTCTTCCAACCGAGCAGAGATCGCCTGGGCAACCACCCAGCTTTACACTTATTTCCTCTCTCTCTATTATCCTCTTCTCTTCCATGCTGTCATGAGTAAATTGCGCAAAATGATGTCGAGCGATGTGGACTCCCTTGAATTCGAGATCGACAAACGTCTTGACGACCATATGTGGATCGGAGAGTTCAACTCTTTCGAGGTCATCAAATTTTAAATCTATATAATCAAAAGATTCATGGATGCCATCTGGATCGGAGAAGTCCAGATCCATGATGTCGCCAGGTGTCATATCCTTGGCGCCTGCGGAGCCTGTCCACGAACAAAACACCATGGTAATAACCCAAAATTTTATGTTCATGGCCTTTTCCTCTTGTGATGGGGGCTGGTTTGAGTGGCTGTTTTTCCAGCAGCCACTCAAACCAGAAACTGATTCGCTCAGATACGTCTTTTATTTAGAAACAAAACATGACTGATTTTCTTTATCTATGGTACCTGAACACTCCTGTAATGGTCATCCCACTTTTTACAACATCACCCAGATTTGCTGGGGTAAATTCGCCTTTACCGGAAGACGCATGCAGGATATTGTCACGCGAATCATCTGGATTCGCACCTGGATCGTAGGTGACGACGTGCCAAACGCCTCCTTTTATCGGCTTCATTTGGATGACATCACCTTTCTGGAGCTGGTCCATTTGAATGTTGTTGCCATGCTGAACCTCCACCCAGTTCGGATTTTTATCAAAAAGATTTGATGGGGAATAAGTCAACGGTAAATCTGCTTCCAGGATACCTTTATAGATTGATCCAGAACAATCGGCACCCTCTCCCTTTTTAGAATTTCCTCCCCACTTTTCATAGGGTGTTCCAATCCATTCTTTTAATTTTCCTATGAACTTATCAACCTCCTCGGGAGTTATGGGAACGGTATGTTTTTTTGTCTTGGAGTTGTGTGATCCTGCCGTACCGTCCGGGCCAACATAGCGTCCCAGGGCATCGCAACCTTGTGGTTGACCATGTGCCCCTGGTTTCTGGCCGTTTCCTGCTTGGCACACCCCTGGTCCCCGGTTGTTCGCTGGCTCACCGTACTTGATGGGACACCATTTGGCCAGCTCTTCGCTGTATAGATTATAGCTTTGGTCCTGTAATTGCCGACGCAACTTGGCGCACATGTCGGCAAGCTGCCCGGAGGGGGGTGTCCAATGTTGTATCGGCCGTTGCGCAATATGTTTTTTGAGAAGATCCACCTTTGCAATCCGGGTGGTTGTACCATCCTCTTCGGTGTATGCGGTCATGGGTAGTGAATCCACGATGGCCAGGCAGGTGACAAAACCAGGCATGTCACGCAGGTCGATTCTTCCTTCCTGGACAAGCCTCTCAACAAAGTCAATGCTCTCCCGGTTTATAATCTCCTGGTGTTTGGCGAGGACGTTTTCAACACGGAGGGCAAAGTCGCGCTCGCGCTGTCCCCGAAAGGCCTGGTTGTGCTGCTCAAGATGGGCTTTTGGGGTGGTGCATGGTCTGTTCGACATGATTCTTTTTCCTCCAGGTGCTCATAGAATAATGAATGATTTTAGTGGCTTATTGGCGGCCAACCTTGCATCGCCCACAGCCGTGCGACGACACTATAACAGTTGGAACGAGTCGCAACGCCACGGCAGAGGAGGATGGCACAGGAGAGATGTCATGTACCTCTAAACTGTTTTAGAAAATATTTGGCATGCTTGCGTCAATTTGTTTTTCTCATAAAATGACACATCCGACAAGGGATGTGGTTCAAGTACGATAATCCGCATTGATGGTCACATAGTCATGGGAGAGGTCGCAGGTCCAGGTGGTGGCAGTGGCCTGGCCGGCATGCAGATCGATGCGTATGGTAATCTCGGGCGCTGCCATGACGCGGGCACCCTGCTCCTCGGTGTAGGAGGGGGCCAGACCCCCCTTGTGTACAATCTGCACATCGCCCAGATGAATATCCACCGCCTCGACATCGAGGGGAACTCCCGCCCGACCCACGGCAGCCAGAATGCGTCCCCAGTTGGGATCATGGCCGAAGCAGGCGGTCTTGACCAGCGGGCTGTGCGCCACCACTTTGCCGATGTGTCGCGCTGCCGCTTCGGTGGCGGCACCGCTCACCGTGATGGTGATCAACTTGGTCGCCCCTTCGCCATCTCGGACGATCAGTTGTGCCAACTCCAGACACAAATCGGTCAGGGCGGTAGCCAATGGTGCTGCGGACGGAGAGTCGGGATCGGTCAGAGGATCGTTGCCGGCGAGACCCGAGGCAAAACCCAGCAGGGTGTCGTTGGTGGAGGTGTCGCCATCGACGGTGATGCAGTTGAAGCTTTTTTGGGCGGCGCGTGTCAATAATTGCTGCCAGGCCTGCGATGTGATGGCGGCATCGGTGAACACATAGGCCAGCATGGTGGCCATGTCCGGATGGATCATGCCCGCCCCCTTGGCCATCCCCGCCACGATCACCGGGCGCCCGTCCAGGGTACAGCGACGATGCCGGGCCTTGGGAAAGGTGTCGGTAGTGGTGATGGCCCTGGCAGCGTCATCCCAGCCATCGGCGCACAGGTTGGCCACCAGCCCCGGAATGGCACCCTGAATTTTGTCGACCGGCAGGGGCTGCCCGATCACGCCGGTCGAAGAGAGAAAAATGCGCCCATCGGCCACAGCCAGCTCCCGGGCCACGGTGTGGGAGACCTCCAGGGCGTGTTTCATCCCTTGCGCACCCGTGCCGGCATTGGCGTTGCCGGCGTTGACGAGCAGAGCAGCGGCCTCTCCCCCTGGCAGGCGCTCGCGACAGATCTGCACCGGCGCGGCGGCCACCAGATTGCGGGTAAAAACACCGGCCACCGCCGCTGTTGGCTGCATGTGGACCAGGATCAAATCCGGGCGCCCGTTCGTTTTCAGGCCACAGGCGGTGGCGGCGACGCGAAATCCGGCTACCGGGGGGAAATCAATCGGGGGAGTAACGCCAACGGCCATGGAGACACAACCTCATTTCAGGAGTATCATGGAGAGAGTGGCTGGATGCCTTTTTCTCATCTGAATCTTTTCATAGCCGGTTTCCCGGCCCATGGGAAGCCCCCCCGTGCAACCCGTGCAAACTTGCCGACAGGAGCGCAAGAGACGATGAGTTTTCCGACCTTCTCGCAACGATTGACGGACCGATTTGACGGCATGATCCGCCTGGCCGATGTTGAACGCCTCAGCACGGTTGTGGAACACCTGAATGGCTGGTACCTTGTCGAGCCGGGAGTGGCGATGCCGACGACAACCGTCGATGGTATCGAGGCCAGTCGGCACCTCGCCGCCCTGGTGGAAGAGATCCTGGAGGAGGAACGGGGGGTTTGGACGACGATGGTCTACGTCCAGAGCCAGGAAGATCCCTGGCTGATCAAGGTGTATCATCCGCGCCGGGCAGGATGCGGCTGTGGTGGGGGAGGGGGCATACGTCCCTGGTGGATTCTCTCCCGTACCCCCCCCGAACCCGTGGCAGCCTGGTCGGAGAAGGGCGTGTGTGCCACGGCTGCGTCGTCCCCATCTTCCTGGTGGAAAAAATGGGTGTGAAGCCCTTGTTGCTTGTCTGCGCGGCCCTGTTGCGTGACGCCGGGGGACGTGTCCTCCTGACGCGGCGGCGCCCCGGTACCCACATGGGATCTTGCTGGGAGTTTCCCGGTGGCAAATGGCAGCCGGGGGAGAGTCCCGAGGCGGCTTTGGTGCGTGAAATACATGAAGAGGTGGGGTTGACAGTCGTCGCGCCGGAGCCCTGGACCTTTGTTTCCCATCCCTATGACGATTTTCACCTGCTGATGCCAGTCTTTCTGTGTCGTCGCTGGTCGGGCGAACCCCAACCCCTTGATGTGGCGGATTGGGGATGGTTCCGGGTGGAAGAGATGCTCAACCTGCCGTTTCCACCGGCGGATTGGCCTTTGGTGGAAAAACTGGCTGGTGCTGTTTTGCCGGGGGCGCTGCCCCCAGACCCCCGCTGAGGGGGCAGGCGGAGCCTCCCCCTCAGGCTCCCCCAACCACTTTTAATAATAGAAGATTTTTATAAATGAATAGAATAATTTATCGAAAATTTGCATAAAATACTCCGGTCACACGCCATGAACGAAACCACGCCTCCCCTCGATACCACGCCACAGGCCCCCCTGGTTCTTCCCGAAGCCGTGGTGGTGACGCGGCGCACCTTCTCCCTGTTTTGGTTGATTCCCCTGGTGGCGGCTCTCATCGCTCTGTGGACGGCCTATCGCATCTGGGCCGAGCAAGGTCCCCTGGTCACGATCAGTTTTAAAACCGCCGATGGCCTGCAACCCAATCGGACTAAAATCAAACTCAAGGATGTCGAAGTGGGCAGTGTGACCCAGGTCACGCTCACCCCGGATTTGAACCGGGTGGTGGTGCGGGTCCGCCTGCTCAAGAGTGCCGCAACCCACGTCCGGACCGGAACCCGTTTCTGGGTGGTGCGACCCCGCCTGACAGCCAGCGGCGTGACCGGATTGAACACCCTGGTCTCCGGCTCTTTTATCGAGATGGATCCTGGTCCTGGGGAGCCGCATCTCGATTTTGAGGGTTTGGAATCGCCGCCGGTCGTGCGTCAGGGGACACCCGGCAGCCGTTTTTTATTGCGTGCGGAACGACTGGGATCCCTGACAATCGGCTCTCCGGTCAATCATCGCGGCATTGCCGTGGGAGAGGTCCAGGGGTATGACCTGGCCAGCGATGGCCAGGGGGTCGATATTCACATCTTCATCAAGGCCCCCTACCACGATTTGGTGCGTCTCGATACCCGCTTCTGGAACAGTAGTGGCGTTCAGGCCACGGTGGACGCCAATGGTATTCGTCTCAAGGCCGCCTCCTTGCAGTCTCTGCTCGTGGGCGGTATTGCCTTCAATACACTGGCGGAGGTGACCCATCAGCAACCGGCCCCCAATGGTACCCGTTTCCGCCTGTTCGACGACGACGACAGCCCTGGCGAGGCCATCTATACCCGGCAGGTCAACTATATCCTCTATTTTGATGGATCGGTACGGGGTTTGAGGGTGGGTGCCCCGGTGGAGTTTCGTGGCATCAAGGTGGGTTCGGTCGTCAACGTGCGCCTGACCTATGACCCCAAGGATGCCACCATCCGCATTCCGGTCCTGATACGCCTGGAACCGGAACGGATCGTCGGCATGGGCACGACCAGCTCTTCGCCGCAGGAGATCATCGATCCTTTGGTCCGCAACGGGCTGCGCGCCCGCCTGGAGACGAGCAATCTTCTGACCGGGCAACGTCTGGTCGCCCTTGATTTCTATCCGGATACCCCAATCCGCCTGGTCCAGGCCAACACCGATCAACCGGAGCTGCCTACCATTCCAGGCAGTCTGGAGGAGATTGCCCAGTCGACGACGCATCTGCTGGCCCGTTTGCAGCAGATGCCTCTGGAAGAGATCAGCCGGGAGCTTCTGGAGACGGTCGAAGGGGCCAACCGTCTGGTGAATAGTCCCGAACTCACGTCATCCATCAACGCCCTGCGCGATTCTCTCCAGGCCATCGAGCGGCTGACGACCGATCTGGCCAGGCGCACCGGCCCGGCCCTGGAATCGGCGCGGAGCACCCTCGATCAGGCCAACCAAACCCTGTCCGCTACCGACAAACTCCTGGCTCCCGAGGCTCCTCTCCATTATTCTCTCGTCGAGACTCTCCATGAGGTGGCGGCGGCGGCCAGGGCCCTGCGGACCTTGACGTCCCTGTTGTCGCAAAACCCGCAGTCGTTGTTGTTTGGACGGCACAAAGAGGATAAACGTTGAACAAGGCTGTTCCATGAGACAATTCAGACACTATGCCGTGTTGCTCTTTTTGCTGGTCACAGCCTGTGCCTCACCCTCGGGGGGGGGTGGCGGCAGTGCCGTTTTGCGTCACTTCGTGTTGATGCCAACCGCGACCGGGAGGCTCCCTGCGCTTACGGGATCCCATTCCGGTTATACGTTGGAGGTGCTTCAGGTGGCGGTTCCTTCCTATCTGAATCGTTCGCAGATTGTCACCCGGCCTGGACCCCATGAGCTTGATCTTTCCGAGGCGCATCAATGGGGCGATACCTTGTCGGAGGGTGTGACGCGCACCGTGGCGACCAATCTGGCCCGTCTGCTGGGCAGTGATCGGGTCTTTCCGCGGTCGCCTTACCTTGTGGTGCCGGCGAACTACCGTCTTGCGACCGAAATCAACCGCTTTGAACAGGATGCGGACGGGGCTGTGGTTTTGGATCTTTACTGGCGCTTGTTTGCGGGTAACGACACAGCGCCGGTACTGGAACGCCGGGCCGATTGGCGCAGTGAGGCGGTCAGCACGACCGATTATGCCGTTCTCGTGGCCGCCATGAGTCGTCTGCTGGGTGATTTCAGTCTCAGCGTGGCCCGGGAAATGAGTGTGATATCAACTCCAGTTGCGAGATGACTCCATGGGATTGCTTCGATTTGTCCTGATCGGTCTGTTATTGTTCATCGTTTATCTGTGGTTGCGCAGCAAGTGGCGGGAGTTTGTCCGGTCGTTCGGGCCGGAGAATCCGGCCTTGATCACGCCGCAGCCTCTGGTGGCCTGTGATCACTGCGGCATTCGGGTTCCTGCCCGTGATGTTGTATCGGATCGGCAGCGTACTTATTGCAGCAAGCTGTGCCAGGATGCGGCGATCCAGTACCATCACTCATGAGGTGCACACCGTCTCCATCGAGCTGCCATCCTGTGGCCCGGGCGGTGGCCGCCTTGCAGAGGGGGGAGGTCATTGCCTATCCGACCGAAACGGTTTTCGGGTTGGGAGTGGATCCTTTTCATCCTGGGGCTTTGGCAGCGTTGCTGCGCTTGAAGGGGCGCGATGTCGGCAAGGGGCTGATTGTCCTGGTGGGGGGGATGGATCAATTGACTGTGGTGATTCGTCCGCCTTCGGAGGTGGCGCGGCGGTTGATGGGTTTGTTTTGGCCGGGGCCTTTGACCTTGGTCTTGCCGTCTTTGCCGGGGTTGTCGTCCCTGTTGACGGGTGGAGGGGAGTTTGTGGCGGTGCGTTTGTCGTCGGCGCGGCGGGTGGCGGTGTTGATGCGAGCGTGGGGGGGGCCTTTGGTTTCCACAAGCGCCAATTTGAGCGGCGGGGAGCCGGCCCGGGATGCGGCAACCGTGCGGCGTCTCTGGTCGGAGGGGGTGGCCGTGGTCGTGCCGGGGTGGTGCAGGTCGTCGTCCTTGCCGTCGACGGTGGTGCGGGTGACGGAGGGGGGGATTGAATTGTTGCGACCCGGGGTGATTCCTTTTTCCTCCGTGCAGGCAGCGTTGGCGGTGTCCGGATAGATTTTTTGGTAACTATTCAGCACCCGGCAACGAATCGGGGTCCAGGGGGCTGGCTC
>JADGCJ010000084.1 GCA_015229045.1 Magnetococcales bacterium | reverse complement strand
AAAATTTGGGGCCATCATACGCGGTGATCGGTGCCAAACCAAATGGCGCTTTACAATGCCGCCGTACAATGAAAAAATCGTCTCCGGCATGAGCGGGACATACCCTGTGGACGCCCCAGACAAGACCAAAGTTCGATCCTGTTTGCCGTTTTTTGGAAGCAAATACCCCATCGAACTGGTCCTGAAGCTGTGGAGCAGCTATCTTTATTGATATTGAAAGAAAAATGTCTGGTCCACAGGGCTGTGGACCAGAAGGCGTCTGGTCCACAGGTTTTGGAGAATTCGGGCCGAGAGAGAATGAGGAACGCGTTTTTCGGTGTCTGCGGGTCCGGGTTCAGACCGAAAGGCATTTCGAACCGGTTACGCTAACCATTGAAAATATTTGACTTTTTAGACGCAAAAAAGCCGCCCCGAAGGACGGCTTTAATTTGAAGACTTTCTTAACAACTTTAATTGGTGGAGCCAGGCGGGATCGAACCGCCGACCTCTTGAATGCCATTCAAGCGCTCTCCCAGCTGAGCTATGGCCCCACTTGCGCGAGGAGGAGCCGTTTTTAATCCATTGGGCGGAGCGTGTCAAGGAGTCGATTTAAAATTTTGAGGGGGGGTGAATTGTGGGACGGGAAATGTTAATAGTCAAACCCGGTCCGCATGAACCCTGCTGATAGGAGTTTCCACTTGATTCAACCGGCTCTGGAACAGTTTAGGGTATGGGTAACGCAAAACCGGCTGGTACCCGTTTATAGGGAAATTTTGGCTGATCTGGATACCCCGGTTTCGGCTTTTCTCAAGGTTGCGGGTGGGGATCCCTACAGCTTTTTGTTGGAATCGGTTCAGGGTGGGGAGAAGTGGGGTCGCTACAGTCTGATTGGAACCCAACCGTTGGCTGTCTTTAGGGCCTATGGTCGGCGGGTGGAGATCCATCGTCGGGGGCGGGGCAACCCGGAGATTTTGGGGGATCAGGATCCCATGGTGGCGCTTCGGGAGTTTATCGCTGGTTTCCAGTCGGCGGGGTTTGCTCTGCCTTTTCCATTCCAGGGCGGGGCCGTGGGATATTTGGGTTATGATGTTGTGCGTTGCTTTGAAAAAATTCCTGATGACAATCCGGATCGTTTGGGGTTGCCGGATATCCTGTTCATGGTTCCCGAGACGGTCGTGGTTTTTGACAATCTTTCCGGCAAAATGACCGTAGTAGCCAACGTCCTCGCTTCCATGTCGACAGATCCGGATACCCTCTATCGTTACGCTCTGGAACAGGTCGAGGCAACTGTTTCTGCCCTGCGCAGGCCGTTGTCCATGCCTTCGACGGCGGCACATCCCCAGACGATGGGAGAGGGGGAAGGGGATTTCACTTCCGAAATGACCCGTGCCCAATTTGAAGAGGCTGTGATTCGGGCCAAGGAGTACATTGTCGCCGGAGACATCATGCAGGTGGTACTCTCCCAGAGATTATCGATACCCTTTGCCCATTCGCCCATCTCTCTCTATCGCGCCCTGCGCACAACCAATCCCTCCCCCTATCTTTTTTTGTTTCAGGCCGACCATTTTGCCCTGGTGGGGTCCAGTCCGGAAATTTTGGTGCGTCAGGAAGGGGATGTGGTGACGGTTCGTCCCATTGCCGGTACCCGCCCGCGTGGTGTCACACCGGCGGAAGACCTGGCCCTTGAACAGGATCTGCTGGCTGATCCAAAGGAGCTGGCCGAACACATCATGCTGGTCGATCTGGGGCGTAACGATATTGGACGTGTGGCGGTGACCGGCAGTGTGAAAGTCACGGAGATCAAGGTTGTTGAACGCTATTCCCACGTGATGCACATCGTCTCCAACGTAGAAGGGCGATTACGGCCTGAACTGGACAGCTTTTCCGTCATTGCGGCCACGTTTCCGGCCGGGACGGTCAGCGGTGCACCGAAAATACGTGCCATGGAGATTATCGAGGAGTTGGAGCCTTCGCGTCGAGGCCCCTACGCCGGGGCGGTGGGGTATCTCACCTCCCGGGGATATATGGATTTGGCCTTGACCATTCGCACGGCCATCATCAAGGATGCGACCCTTTTCATCCAGGCTGGAGCCGGCATTGTCGCCGACTCCGATCCGTCCCGCGAATATGATGAGACCATGAACAAGGCCCGCGCCATCTTTCGGGCGGTCAATATGGTCCAGAAAAATCTGGAGTAGGTGGTTATGATCCTGATGATCGATAATTTTGACTCTTTTACCTACAACCTGGTCCAATATTTCGGTGAGCTGGATCAAGAGGTACAGGTTTTTCGCAACAATGCCATCACCCTGGAAGAGGTCGACCGCTTGGCCCCCTCGCATATCGTTCTGTCACCCGGTCCGTGCGATCCGGATCAGGCTGGTATCACGCTGGAGGTCATTCGCCATTGCAGCGGGCGTTTTCCCATTCTAGGTGTTTGCCTGGGTCATCAGGCCATCGGCCAGGCGTTTGGCGGCAAGGTGATACGCGCTCCTTATGCCATGCATGGCAAAACCTCATCGATCCATCACCACGATGTGGGCGTTTTTTCCGGTCTGTCCAACCCTTTTCAAGCCACGCGATATCACTCCCTGGTCGTGGATCGTGAAAAGTTGCCGGTTTGCCTGAAGGTGACCGCCTGGACAGACGATGGGTTGATCATGGGTCTGAAACACCAGAGCCTGAACGTCGAGGGGGTGCAGTTTCACCCCGAATCCATTTTGACGTGTCATGGCCATGACCTGCTGCGCAATTTTTTGCGGCAATGATTGTTTGACTATCGGACAGG
Organism: Magnetococcales bacterium; assembly: GCA_015229045.1. The sequence continues at coordinate 11,166 of JADGCJ010000084.1, read as the reverse complement.
AGAGGGGTCCATGAACATTCAGGAGGCCATTGCCCGGATCGTGACCCGTGGTGATCTTACCCAGGAGGAGGCGCGTCAGGTGATGGACCGGATCATGTCCGGCAAGGCGACCGATGCCCAGATTGGTTCCTATCTGACAGCTTTGCGCATGAAGGGGGAGACCGTCGAGGAGATTGCCGGGTCGGCCCAGGCCATGCGTCAGAAGGCGGTGACGGTACGTGCTCCGGGACGTGTTGTGGACACCTGTGGCACGGGGGGCGATGCCTCGGGAACCTTCAATATTTCCACCACGGTCTCTTTTGTCGTTGCGGCGTGCGGCGTGACGGTGGCCAAGCATGGCAATCGGTCCATTTCGTCAAAAAGCGGCTCCGCCGATGTCCTTAAAGCCCTGGGAATCAATATCGAAACCGATGTCCCGACCGTGGAAAAGTGCCTGGCCGAGGTGGGCATGGGGTTCTTGTTTGCGCCGCGTCACCATGGAGCCATGCGCCATGCCCTGGGACCGCGCCAGGAGATAGCCATGCGCACTCTTTTCAACCTTCTGGGTCCACTGACCAATCCGGCAGGAGCCCCCTGCCAATTGATCGGGGTGTTTGATGGTGCTTGGGTCGAACCCCTGGCCCGGGTATTGGGACGTTTGGGATCGCGGCGTGCCCTGGTGGTGCACGGCTCTGACGGCCTGGATGAAATCACCCTCACGGGTCCGACGCAGGTGGCAGAACTCTCTCCCGATCAGTCCGTAAGAACCTACGAGATAACGCCAGAACAATTCGGGTTGCCTACGGCTTCGCCGGTCTCTTTGCGGGGGGGAGATGCCGAAACCAACGCTGCCATTACCCGTGCTGTTCTGGCCGGAGAATCTGGACCCAGACGGGACATCGTTGTTTTGAACGCTGCGGCTGCGCTCTATATTGCCGACCATGCAGCCGACATTGCTCAGGGTGTCAAAGCGGCTCAGGCTGCCATCGATGGGGGTCTGGCCCAGGAAAAATGGCAACACCTGGTGCGAGTCTCCAACGGGCAATAAAAACTTTATGGCATGATGGTCGAGTTGTCTCGTAGCCTCTTATTCCAATTCCAGATCAAGCGTCTGCTTCGTTGACTGCCTCACTCGCTCCTCGCCGTACCCAACACGTACTGTCTCGTCGCTCACTCGTTGTCGCCTCGCATCCATCTTGATCTGGAATTGGAATTGGAATTACGTCGTTTCTCTGCCGAGCAAAACGACTGCCATGGCTGCCATGCCCTCGCTGCGCCCGACGAACCCCATTTTTTCGGTCGTGGTGGCCTTGATGTTGACCTGGGCTGGATCCACCCGCAACAGCGTGGCGATGCGTGTCTGCATTTGAGGCATATGGGGAGCCAGCTTCGGTTTTTGGCAAAGAATGGTCGTATCGAGGTTGATGACCTGCCAACCGAGCCGGTCCAGGTGGAGCATGACCTGTTCGACAAGCCGTGCACTGTCGATGCCTTGGTAGGCAGGATCGGTATCGGGAAAGTGGTGGCCAATGTCACCCAGTCCGGCCGCACCCAACAAGGCATCGCAGATGGCGTGGAGCAGGACATCGGCGTCGGAGTGGCCCAGCAACCCTTCGGAGTGGGGAATGTGGACACCCCCGAGCATGAGAGGACGGCCAATGACCCAGGCATGGACATCAAATCCCTGGCCGATACGGATTTTCATGGTGCCTCTTCCTGCAAGAGGAGGGTCACAAAGGTTTCATCGTAGGGATGGGTCACTTTCATGTTGCGCGGATCTCCCAGTACCACATGCACTGCGGCGCCGAATCGTTCCACCAGGGAGGCATCATCCGTGCCGATGAATCCATCGGCGGCGGCTTGGGCATGGGCGTTCCGCACCAAGGCATAGCGGAAGATCTGCGGAGTTTGTGCCAACCATATCTCCTGCCGGTTCAGAGTGGCGACGACGTGGTGATCGGTGGCCACCCGTTTGACGGTATCGTGGGCCGGCAGGGCGACGATCAGGGCATCGGCCTGGGTTCTGGCTCGAAGAAGCCGATCCAACAGGTCATGCTGTACCAGGGGACGGGCGCCATCGTGGATGCCGACCCAGGCATCGGCGGCCAGGGCGAGAGACGCCAAACCCAGCCGTACCGAGTGTTGACGCTCGGAGCCGCCAGCGACAGGAGTGGTCACCTTGGGCAATCGGTCCAGATGGGGTTGCAGATAACGCTCCCAAAGGTCAAAACCATCCGGAGCGATGACCGGAACGATGCGCTCCACAAGCGGATGGGCATGTAGATGGGCCAGAGCGTGGAGCAGCAGGGGGCGCCCTGCCACCGCTCGATACTGTTTGGGCAACTCGCCACCAAAACGTCTGCCCTGTCCGGCTGCCACCACGAGCATGGTGCAGGGAGAGAGATCTTTTGCCAACGATGCCATCTTTTCCATGGAACACCACGCTTCCTGGTTTGCACAAGGCCTGGAGATGGAGTAGAAAATCATTGTGGTTTTGTCAATGGACGATTCTGTGGGGGTGGGGCGGCTTGCATGGTCAACACGGTGTTTTGGATATCGGTATTGGCTTATGGAATGGCCACCTGGATCATTGTTCGCAACCATTTGCGACAAGTGGCGGAGCCGTCGACGATCAGTTGGTGGATGGGGGCCGTCGGCTGGACGGCACAAGGCCTGCTTTTGGTGGCTTCGCTGTTTCGCGGGGGGGGAACGTTGTCGGTGGATCTGGCCCACTCTCTGAATTTGATGGCGCTGGCCATGGGATTGTTGTTTATCGTCGGGTGGCGGCTTGACCGCAACGAAGCCCGTTCGGTCGGCGTGATTTTGCTCCCTTTCATACTTGTTTTGTTGCTGCTGTCACGAGTGATACCTTCGCAGCACCCGGTGTTGCAGGATATCGAAGACCCTCTGCTGATCGGACATTTGACCCTTTCCCTGTTGGCCTATGGCTTGTTGACGATCGCTGCCATCCTGGCCGTGTTGGAATCTTTTCAGGAACAGGCCCTGCGCAAGAAACAGTTTGGTCCCATGTTCAGCATGTTTCCTCCCCTGGGCGTTCTGGAAGATCGCATGTTTTGGATTTTGCGCCTGGGTATGCTCCTGCTGACGTTGAGTATCCTGACGGGAGGATTCTTTTCCCACCAGCAACGAGGGGTCTATTTTGCCCTGAACCATAAGGTTGTCCTCTCCTGGGCTACCTGGCTGGTCTTCGGTTTGCTGTTGTATGGCCATGAGCGGCATGGCTGGCGGGGACGGCGCGCGGTGCGTTTCATGGCAGCCGGTTATTTTTTTCTCATCCTGGCCTACCTGGGGGTGAAGGTGGTCACCGAGCTGATTTTGAATCGATAAATCAAACCATCCAGACGGATGCCCGACCTCTCCCTGTTGAGCGCTTTGGTTGCCAGAAGAGCGCGATCTGCGTACACTGACGCGCTTTTGACCCCCATCCACCCCGGCAAAGGATGAGAAACTGGCATGCGCGAGATCATTGTCGATCTGGTGCGGCAGGCCGTGGCAGCTTTGCAAAGAGATGCCGTTCTGCCAACCGATGTCTCCGTTGATTTCAAGGTGGAAAGACCCCGTGAAAAGACCCACGGTGATTTTTCCACCAACGTGGCCATGATCATGGCCAAACCGGCTGGCATGAAACCGAGAGACCTGGCGGCCCGGGTGTTGGCGGCCCTGCCACCCGGCCAGACCGATGTCGATCGCTGGGAGGTGGCTGGTCCCGGATTCATCAATTTTTTCATGTCGCGCAAGCGGTGGTTGCAACTCCCGGCGACCATCCTGGAGGCCGGAGCCGCCTACGGTCGATCCTCGATTGGAAACGGGCGCCGCATCCAGGTGGAGTTTGTCTCCGCCAATCCGACCGGCCCCATGCATGTGGGACACGGCCGGGGTGCGGTCACCGGCGATGTGCTGGCTACGCTGCTGGATGCCTGCGGTTTCCAGGTGGAAAGGGAGTATTATATCAACGATGCCGGAGTGCAGATCCAGGTTTTGGGCCGTTCCGTGTTGACACGCTATCGACAGTTGGCAGGGCACGATGTCGCGCTTCCGGATGGGTGCTACCCGGGAGAGTACATCATCGACATTGCCCGCTCCTGTCGCGAGCAACACGGGGACCGCTGGCTGGAGGCCGAATCCCCCCCGCCGGAGATGATCGACCTGGCCATCGCCATGGTCATGAACTGGATTCGTGACGATCTGGCCAGCTTGTCGATTTGTTTTGATACCTGGTTTTCCGAACGGCGTCTGCATGCCCGGGGTCTCATTCCGCAAGTCATTGCGCAACTTGAGAGAAAAGATTTGATTTACCAGGGTGTGCTCGAACCTCCCAAAGGCAAGCTCCCCGAGGATTGGGAAGCGAGGCCGCAATGTCTGTTTCGTTCGACCCGTTTTGGCGACGAGGTGGATCGTCCCCTGCAAAAATCGGATGGCAGCTATACCTATTTCGCTGCCGATATTGCCTACCATGCCGACAAGGTTGAACGCGGGTTCGACCAGTTGATCGATGTCTGGGGCGCCGACCACGGGGGTTACATCAAGCGTGTCCGGGCTGCCCTGGAGGCCTTGACCGGGCGCAAGAATCTCCTCGATGTGCAACTGGTGCAGATGGTCAACCTGACCCGGGCCGGTAAACCCGTGCGCATGTCCAAACGCGCCGGCACCTTCGTCACGCTGCGCGAGGTGGTGGATGAAGTCGGTTCCGATGCCGTGCGGTTTTGGTTCCTGACCCGTTCCGGCAATGCCCGTCTCGATTTTGATTTGGACCTGGCCGTGACCCAGAGTCATGACAACCCGGTTTATTATGTCCAATACGCTCATGCCCGGGTCTGTGCGCTTTTCCGTCAGTTGACGGAAAAAGGTCTCCCATCCATTGACGGTGATCCGGAGCGACTTGGTCAGCCGGTTGAAATGGACCTGCTGCGCCTGTTGAGTCTTCTGCCTGAGGTGGTTGAGGGGGCGGCTTTGGCCCACGAACCCCACCGTCTGGCCTATTATCTCCAGGAATTGGCAGCCCATTTTCACAATTATTACAACGCCACGCGCATTCTGGATGAGGACCCTGCACTGCGTGGCGCCCGTTTGCAGCTGGTTGCTGCCGTGCGCCAAGTGATTGCCAACGGTTTGAAACTTCTGGGGGTTTCCGCACCCGAAAAAATGGAGCGCCAGGTGATCCCGGTCTCTTCGGCGCAGGAGAGCTGATGAGGCGTTGAATCGGTCTGAATATTGCTTGCATGGGTGCGTGTCGTTACAGTTCCGATTTGGTGATCCTTCTACGACAGGCCCACGAACATGGCCCCACGCTATCCGACATCTCCGAGTTTTCGCCGCCACCGTCCGCAGGGACAGCTTTCGCCGGGTGCTGCCGGTGTGATCGGGATTCTGGCGATAGGTGGTGTTTTGTACAGTCTGAGTTCTGACGGTCGTGGTGTGGAGAGCATCATGGAAGAGGCCGTCCCCGCGTTCATGCGCCGTATCGGGGTCGAGAAGATTGGCGGGCGGGAAATCAAGTTTCCCTTTGAAAATGTTGGGAGTGCCGAAGGTCAAGGTTCTGTACTTCTCAAAAGCGCCTTGTCCGGTGTCGTGCCGACACCCCCTGCCATGGCCAAAGATGCCAAAGATCATGTGACCAAACGTGGTGTGGTGGCACTTCCCGTGCTCGGAGGTGGACACGGGGCACCTTTACCGGCTGCGGTTCAGGCCAATGCCGCCAAAGAGCCCCTTGCGGCCCGTCCTGGCAAGGAGCCTGTTCAGGCAGCCCATGGCAAGGGTGTAACCCCGGAGGTGGTACACGAGAAAGAGAAGGGTTCGCTCCAAGAGGAGGAGGCCGGTGTGCATCCGGAAGAGAAACTGGTGCTGACCTTCTACAGTGACCTGAAAAAACAAACCGTCGTTCTGCCCCCACAAGAGAGCAGCTCCTCGGCCCGTTTTCCGCATGGCCATGCCTTGTCGCTTGGATCTTTCCAGACAACACCAGGTACACCCCCCGCCCAGGCTGTATCCTACGTTCAGGTATCACGCTCCACCCCCTGGCAACAGCCCCTGGACTCCCTGGCAAAGGCTGGCACTCAACAAATGGCGGCTGCACGTGTCCCACAGGGTGTTGCTTCCAAGTTGCCGACCAGTCATGATTCGTCGATGGTTCGGGAGACACAAAAGAGCTCATCTTTGACCGTCAACGAGCCACAGCGTCTGGCAGGTGTGCGCCCGGGCCAATCGGTTGCCGGTCAGCCGATCACGAGTCAACCGGCCGTGAGCAGTGTGACGCGCTCACCTTCAGCCACGCCCATTCCTGTGGTCTCGGCTGCGTCGTCGGGCCAGATTCTGGCCCAGGACGGCCAGTTGATGGCTGGTGGCTCCAAGGCTTCCGGCCCGGCTTCCTATCGCGCCCGTGCCGCGCGCATGGAAGATGGATCCTTCATGGTTCCCTTGGGAGACTATCCCGATTTCACACGTGCAGCCCGCATGACCAACCGTCTCCAGGCCAAAGGAGTTCCGGCCCAGGTGGTGCGACTTTCAGGTGGAGCGGAGCCGGTGTTCCGGGTCGGCATCGGCCCCTTTCCCTCCGAGGGTGACGCCATGCGCGCTGCCCAGCAGTGGCAGCCATCCCTCTGATTTCTCTTCGTATACCCCCGTTCTCCGCCAGGTTCGCCTGCCGGGACGTGTCGAATCGACGACCACGTCCCTGATTCTCTTTCTTTTTTTCCCTTTTTCTGCAAAAATTCCCCGGTTCAGGTGTATGTTCCAGCCGTGCCGTGCGTGTCACGGGATGTTCCTGTTGAGGTTGACGGGGCGGTCCGATCCGGATCGTATTGTCAAAAAATTTTTTCAGTAAAATTTATGCGTCACTTTTTGTAAGTCACTGCAAAAATTTCAAAAAACAGTGCTTGATTCCAGATGTAAAATATACTTTCCTTCCCTGTCTGGAGAATTGGGTCTTGTTTGTATTTTAATGTATGTTTTTAAAGAAAAAACAAATGTAGCATGCTAATTGCACTAACTCCGAACAACAGGCAATCAAGCTCATGCGAAAGATCTCTCCCTCCCTGCCGGACAATCACCCGCCCACCCGGGAGAATCTTGACAAAAAGATCGTGGATACAAGACGTTCAGTAGGAGAATGGGCCATGAATCTTCTGAATAACATCCAGGAATGGACCGAGTTGCAAAACCAGGAGAACATGGAACGTACCTCCTCCGATCCGGAACGTGCAAAGTCGGGGAGCTTGCCCGAGACCATGCTCGATTCCGGGGGGCTGATGTTGGCCCTGGAATCACGCCTGATGTACGACGGTGCAGGTTTGTTGTCGGTTCTGGTGCCGCATGACTCGGGTTCGACGGCTGCGCACCCGGATCCGCACGAAGAGTCTGCTCACCCTGCCGATCCTCACCCTGGTATTGGCGCGGCGGATGCCGTTGCCCGGTCTCCGGCCATCCGCGAGGTGGTTTTTGTCGATGCAGCGGTTCCGGATGCCACCTTTTTCAAGGGCAAGTTTGATGCCCAGACCGAGGTGATCATTCTCAACTCTGCCAGGGATGCTGTGGAGCAGATCACCCAGGAGTTGGCCACACGCCACGATTTAAATGCCATCCACTTGATTGCCCATGGAAATCCTGGACAGATCGATCTGAGCGGATCGCCTCTTTCCCTGACGACCCTGGAGAGCCATGCCCCAAGTCTGGCGAGTTGGTCGTCGGCCATGGCGCCGGGGGCCGACTTCATGATCTACGGTTGCGATGTGGGGGCGACCCCTCAGGGCCAGATGTTGCTGGAAAGATTGGCCATCCTGACCAAGGCCGATGTGGCTGCCTCCACGGACCTGACTGGGCCGGCAGCCAAGGGAGGCGACTGGACTTTGGAGACCAGCACCGGCCTGATCGAGACCCGATCCCTCGGGGAGCAGGGCGGTGTCGACGGCTACGGGCACGTTCTGGCCCCGCCCACCGTTTCCGGGGTTGGAAATCTGCCGGTCACGGAGGGATCCGGACCGGCTGCCTTGGCACCGGCCGCGCTGGTGTCCGACCCCGACTCTCCCCTGATGGCGAGCGCCCGCATCGTCATCTCCACCAACTATGTGCCCGGCGAGGATCTCCTCGCCTTTACGAACACCGCCAGCATAACGGGTTTCTGGAACGCTGTGACTGGTACCTTGACCCTGACGGGAAACGATACGGTGGCCGCCTACCAGGCGGCCTTGCGCAGTGTGACGTACCAGAATCTGGCTGGCAACAATCCGACGGGGAGTGTTCGAGCCATCTCCGTGATTGTCAACGATGGCGGGGTGGATAGTGCCCCGGATCCGGGTTCGATCACCGTCACCCCGGTCAACGACCCGGCCATGGTGACGACCTCGGCCGGACCATGGACCTTCACGGAGAACGATCCGGCCACAATCGTCGATGCCGGTCTGACCGTCGCCGACTCGGACAACGCCACCCTGACCGGGGCGACCATCGTCATCAGCGGTAATTATCGCAATGGCAAGGATGTTCTCTCCTTCACGCCGGTGGGGGCCATCACGGGTGTCTGGAACGCCGGCACGGGGACACTGACCCTCTCCGGCAACGATACGCTGGCGCGCTATCAGACGGCCCTGCGCTCGGTGAAATACCAGGATACCAGCAACGATCCCAACACGGCAGCGGGCACCGCCCCCCTCTCCCGCACCATCGATTTCAGGGTCAACGACGGCAGCGGACCGGGAGCGGCTTCCTCCGTGACAGTATCGGTGCAACCTGTCAACGATGCCCCGGTCCTGACGGTGACCAACCCCTATCTGGCCAGCATCGCCCGCGCCGTGACCGTGGACCCGGTGGCCAATGTCGGCGTCACTGTCGGCTCGTTTTTGACGGGGACGGTGACCGATGTCGATACGACCGGAACCTTGACCGGCATCGCCATTCACCAGAAAAACAATGGCCGGGGACCGGGTTGGGAGTACTCCACGGACAATGGCACCACCTGGCAGACGTTGGGTGTGGTGAACAATGGCAACTCCTTGCTGCTGCGCAGCACGGACCTGGTTCGTTACGTTTCGGATGGCACCAACTCGGACAGCGCCACGTTCGATTATTATGCCTGGGACCAGACCGCCGGTGCGGCCGGTACCAAGGTGAATGCCAATACCCGGGGTGGTACCGCAGAGTTCAGCTCCTTGTCCAGCCAGGTGACCATTCAGGTCAACGAGGCCCCGACCATGGTGCCCATTGCGCCGGTCATGCCGACCATCACCGAAGATCAAACGGCCACCGGCGGACGCCTGGTTTCCAGCATTGTCGGTGCTTCCATTGGCGACATCGACGGGGGTGCCGTGGAAGGAATTGCCATCTACGCTGCGGTCACGGATACCGGAGTCTGGCAATACTCGACCAATGGGGGGGGGGCCTGGAGCAATGTGGGGGTGGTCTCTGCGGCCCAGGCCCTGCTGTTGCGGTCAAACGATCTGGTCCGCTTTGTGCCGGACGCGAAAAACCCGCCCAATCTGCCGTCGGCTCAGGCCCAATTCAGCTACTATGCCTGGGACAGAACCCTTTACACCACGGGAACCAAGGTGAATGTCTCCACCCGTGGCAACGCCACTCCTTTCAGCGCCACGGGGGATACGGCCTCGGAGCCGGTCACTGCCGTCAACGATGCTCCGACCCTGGTTGCCATCGCTCCGACCTTGCCGGGCATCACCCATGGCGATACGGCCAATACCGGCACCGATATCGCCACCCTGGTAGGGGCCTCCATCGCGGATGTCGACCTGACTCCGGTCGCCGTGCAAGGCATCGCCATCACTGCGGCGACCAATGCAGGTGGTGGTGGCTACTGGGAGTATTCCGTGAACGGCGGCACCACCTGGAACAGTGTCGGTGTCGTTGCCAATGCCTCGGCATTGTTGTTGCGCGCAACGGATCGCATCCGTTATCAACCCGATACCCTGCCCGGTACCGCCCAGGCCAGTATCACTTACCGTGCCTGGGATCAGACCGGCGCCACGGCGGGGGCGGAAGGGACGAAGGTCAGTACCACGACCAACGGTGGCACCACGCCGTTCAGCGCTGCCACGGATGTTGCCACCATTCAGATCAACTATGCCCCGGTCCTGAGCCCCGTTGCTCCTTCTCTGACCACCATCACCGAGGACCAGACCGCCAACGCCGGGAATACCATCGGCTCGGTCATTGGTGCTTCCATCACCGACCAGGATATCGGGGCGCTCCAGGGCATCGCTCTGTATGCCACGACCGGCAACAATGGCACCTGGCAATACAACACCGGGGGTGGCTGGACCAATGTCGGGGCGGTTTCGACGGCCAATGCCTTGTTGCTGCGCAGTACCGATCAAGTGCGCTTCGTGCCCGACGCCATGAATCCTCCGACCGTGGCCGCCACCCTGAGCTACTACGCCTGGGATCAGGCCCTGTACGCCACCGGGACCAAGGTGGATGCGACGACCCGGGGTGGAGCGACCACCTTCAGCACGGCGACCGATACGGCCACCATTACCGTGACGGCGGTCAACGATGCCCCGGTCTTGACGGCTGCGTCTCCGTCCCTGACCTCGATCAACGAGGATGCCACGGCCAATGCCGGGCAATTGATCTCTTCCGTCCTGGGGGCTTCCGTCTCCGATGTCGACTACGGCGCCGTGCAGGGCCTCGCCATCACCGGCCTGACCTCCGGCAATGGCACCTGGCAGTATAATACCGGCGCGGGTTGGACCAATGTGGGGGTGGTGACGGCGACGTCAGCCCTGTTGTTGCGCAGCACCGACTCCATTCGTTTTGTCCCCGATGGCCAGAATGCCACCAGTGCCACGATCACCTATCGCGCCTGGGATCAGACCTCGGGTGCGGCGGGCAGCAAGGTGGATGCCTCGACAAGTACCGGCGGGACCACAGCCTTCAGCACGGCGACCGACACGGCTTCGATCACGGTGACGGCCGTCAATGACGCCCCGGTCCTGGCTGCTGCGGCGCCTTCCCTGACCACCATTACCGAGGACCAGACGGCCAACGCCGGGCAGACGGTGGCCTCCTTCCTGGGCGCCTCGGTGACCGATGTTGATACGGGTGCCGTGCAGGGCATCGCCATTACCTCTTTGAGTTCCGGCAATGGCACCTGGCAGTATGATACTGGTGCGGGTTGGACCAACGTGGGGGTGGTTTCCGCCACGTCGGCGCTGCTTTTGC
>JADGCJ010000083.1 GCA_015229045.1 Magnetococcales bacterium | reverse complement strand
CGTTGTCTTGTTTTTCAAATCCTTTCCGTATGCCAAACCCGCCAGGAATACCCCTGTTTCGTGATGTGAGCCCGGTATAAACACCTGTTTGACATTTTTCGACAAATCCTGGAAACTCAATATTCCGGTTTAAGGGGTTGAATGTTTCAACATTGGGAATGGCATCCGAGAAGGAGGCTTCGCCATGGCGTGGTATCATCGTCTTGTCGGTTGGATGCGCGCCAATGTGCTTGTCGCGGAGATCGTTGTAGGAATAATAATCTTTCCAATCCCTTGCCTTTCCGGGAGTCAAAATGATTCAACCCTTGAGAATCATTCGATAACCGCCTCCCCGGACAGCGACATTGTTTCCGGAACCGGCACCGCCACTCCCAGTGGCCCAACGACGGAAGACTTCAACCTGCTTTTAAAGGCCCAAGCAGCCTACTGGGAGAAATTGACTCCGGAGCAGCAGAAGACCATCCGGGAACAACTGAACCATCTGGGTTTGCCGGATGAAGCCATGCGAAGCTTCCTGGCTATTCTGATCGAGAACGACATCCCCGATGAAATATGGCCAAAAAAACTGGCCGAGATTGCCGAACGTCACCAGGATTTATTGGCGCAAATCGAGACGATTCCAGCAGGGGAAAACGCTGAATTGGATGCCTTGAAGCGGGAGGCCGAGGCCGCCATTGCCGCCTTCGACTACTACAGGGCCGAGTCTGTTGTGGTGCGGTCTCTGAATCTCCAGCAGGAGAATCTGCGGAAAATCGCCCGGAGCTTCGCCGCCACCTGGGCCAGCCGGGGCGAAACAGCGCTGGTGCGCCTGAACTATAAAAAGGCTGCAGAACACTTCGCGCAAGCAGCCAAGCAACTTCCAGCCGGGTCGGCCAAAAAGAATATCGCCTATCTGGAACAGTCCGCCGATGCCTGGTTTCGCCAAGGGCATGAATACGGCGAAACCGAGGCCCTACACCGTTCCATTCAGATACGACAGGAGTTGCTGAGCCACATCTCCCCCGAAAAGGAGCCCCTCGATTGGGCGGTTGTGCAAGGCAATCTGGGTGGTGTCCTGGCAACTCTCGGGGAACGGGAACGTGACGCCCATTTCCTTGAACAGGCCGTTTCAGCTTTCAAAGAGGCGCTCAAAGGGTTCACCCGACAGGACACACCACTCGATTGGGCTCAAACGCAAAACCAGCTGGGAATGGTTTGGCAAAATATGGGCGGACTGGAAAGCGGTACTCAATCCCTCAAATTGGCCGTGGACGCTTTCAACGAAGCGCTAAAAGAGAGAAGTCAAGAATCCACCCCTCTCGATTGGGCCGAAACGCAGAACAGCCTGGGAAACGCGCTTGCGGCTCTCGGCGAACGCGAAAACAGCATCACGTTTCTCAAGATGGCCATCAACGCCTTCAACGAAGCCCTTAAAGTGTACACCCAAACAGACACCCCCTTCCAATGGGCCACAACGCTGAACAATCTGGGACTCACTTTACAGGAACTCGGCGAACAGGAAAGCAGTACCAAGTCCCTGGAGCTGGCTGTCAGGACCTTCAACGATGCGCTTAAAGAGTTCACCCAACAGCGGATCCCCCTCAAGTGGGCCATGACGCAATATAATCTGGGAAACGCTCTTACCCACCTCGGCAAGCTCGAAAGCGGAGCCGAATCCCTGAATAGGGCCATCAGTGTCTTCCATGAGGCACTCAAAGAATACCGCCTTGAGAGCGTTCCCTTCGACTGGGCCAAGACGCAAAACAATCTCGGAAACGCATTGTTGGCCCGGTTCAAAAAGGATAAAGCCCCCGACACCTTACGCCAGGCCATCACCCATTACCGAAATGCGCTCGGAGTCTTCGAGGCCTCCAAGGCGGAGTTTTTTATTCAGAGAACAGGAAAAAATCTGCAAGGAGCCGAGGCGCTTCTTGCGCAATGTAAAGTCAGCCCATGATACGGGACTTTATGATACGTTTTATAAGGGCCGAAAAAGCACGTCAAAGGATTAGAACATTTTCTTTTTTTGATAGTTAAAGGATACATATTGAAAGGCAAAATAAACATGATCTACCGTCAGCTCCTCACCATCCTCTTCAGCCTCTTCACCCTCGGCATCTGCCAGGCTGCGGCTACTCCCGTCCCGGACCTGCTGACCCCCGCCGGCAGCCGCCTCCTCCTCGATTCCCGGGATATCCCCTGGGACCAACTCACCCCCGAACAACAAACCACCTTCCACCAGGAAGAAACCCACCTGGGCCTGCCCCATAATGCCCTGCCCACCCTCCGAACCCTGCTGCGCGATAGCCAAATCGCCACGAAACACTGGTTCGTCCTGACCCTCGATTTCGCCCAACGCTACCCCATGCACCTGGAACGCATCCAAAACCTCCCGGAAATTCCCACCCTGCGCGAATCGGTCAAAAACGCCCTCACCACCCTCAACTTCCCGGAAGCCGATTCCCTGCTGGCCAACGCCGCAATCACCCTGAAAGACGACCCCGCCAACCTGGCCCCGATCCTGGCCTTCCAGGCCGATCTCGCCAATACCCGCTTCCAATACACCCATGCCGCCTCCCTCTTCCAACAAGCCAGACAACTCCTGCCCGACAAGGAGCATAAACACTACACCCTCTGGCTGAATCGGGAACAATCGGCCTGGAACAATCAAGGCCTGCGACACAACGATCGAAACGCCCTGGAACAAGCCGTCACCCTGCATCGCGAATGGCTCACCCTCAACCCCCGTGAGAAAAACGAGGAAGAGTGGGCCGAAAACCAGGAAGAGCTGGGAGATACCCTCGAAACACTGGGTCTGCTCATAAAAGATGCCGAAACACTGCGACTGGCCCTCACCACCCACAAAGAGGCCCTGCCGATACGAAGCAAAAACCGCACATCCACCGATTGGGCCGCCCATCAAGTCCAACTCGGCGAACTTCTGAAACACTTCGGCATCCTGGAAAACGACCAGGGCTTCGAAACCCTGCAACGCGCCGCTCTGGCCTACAAGGAGGCCCTGAAGATCTATACCAGAGAAAGATATCCCTACTCCTGGGCCCGGACACAACTCCAGTTGGCAGATCTCTATTACTACCTCGGAAACCGAGACTCCGGAACCTATTTCTTTGACCTGGGCACCCAGATCTACCAGCAGCTCCTCGGCGAATACAACCAGGAAAGAGCCCCGTTCCTTTGGGCCGAAATACAAAACGAATTCAGCCAAACCCAGGCCACGCTGGCCAGACGGAAACACAGCCTCAGCACCCTGCGGAAAGCCATCGCAACCGGCCGGGAAGCCCTCAAGGAGTGGACCCTGAAACGCCTACCGGAAAATTGGGCAAGGGCCCACTACAATCTGGGCCTCGACTTGATCAGACTCGGCCAGGATGCCGAGGAAGCCGAACCCTTGCTGGAAGCCGTAACCACTTATCAAACTCTTCTGGAAATACCGCAAACAATACGTGGCGGTATCACTCAGGTTAAAATTCAACACAAGCTGGGAAGGGCGCTGCTGGAACTCGGTAAACTCAACCACGACAAAGCAAGTCTGGAAAAGGCCGTCAACGTCCTTGAAACCGCCATGCCCCAATGTGAGGAGAACAACGATCTCCACGAGGAGTGCGTGGAATACTTGCAGAAAGCCAAATCCCTTCTGCAATCGCCATAGCGAAAAATGCCCGAGGGGTCTCCCCCTCGGGATCTCTCTTGCCAAATCAGCTCAGGCAGAATGGCATCTCGTCATCCAGCAGATCATCCAGAGCCTTCTCCACCACACCGGAAAGGGAGTTCTTGATGTAACTGCCAAAAAGATCGTCGATTGCGTCGACCAGCGGAGCCAGGAACTCATTGAAGACCCCGAGACCGTCGATGTGAACATCCACGTCGCTGTAGTTCAAATTGAGGTCGTCAAGAACCACCTTGGTCAGACAGCCGGTGCCGGTCAAATCCGCGGCAAAGGTGGCGGTGCCGGTACCGGTCACCCCTTTCGCGCTTACCGTGCCGGAAATGCTCTCACTGTCCGAAATCCCCCCGCACCCCGCCTTGATCTTGCCCGAAACCTTCGCCGACAACGTGGTGCCATCGGACACGGCATACGACAATGTCCCGGTCACGTTGGACAGGTTATCGCTCGAAGCCACGGTCAACAACGTCAGGCTGTTGACAACCATGCCCGAAAGCCCGGTCATGTTGGTGATCGAGTAGGAGGCCTTCGCGGAGGCTTTGCATATGCCCAGGTTTATCTTTCCCAGGGTGTCCGAACCGGATACCACGGTTGCCAGGGGGTCGAGCCCTTCCGTTTTGATGATCGTTGGCAGCGCCAGGTTGATAGCGGGCAACAATTTTTGCAGCAAGGAATTCAACGTATCGGTTACACTCATGATCATTCCCCCTATATGGTTCATTTGATGACGGTTACGGTCTTGGATCCTAATTTATACCGGTGACTATCATCTGACAACCGCTCTTAATTTTTTTCTGATAAGTTCGCCGAAATCGGAGAGTTTGACTTTAAACAATTTATTATGGGCATCTTATGAAATTCCTTTTTATATTTTATGCAGCGAATCGATACGGTTAAAAGCGATGTATTGTTTTCCGAGAGTTGTTTATAGCTTTATATATACTGTTGCCCGGTTTACCACCTCAGCCAAACCAGGAACAGCGGATCCCGTTACCGTTAAATCAACCGACTGAACAACGAGCATACCCGCCGTCTTCACAATCCTGAAACGGGTAGAGGACAAACTGAGATGCCAAAATACCATGGAACTTCGGAGGGACCAGCGACACACAAAACAGTAAAGTAAACCAATTGTAAAACTGTAAGGAAATAGAAGCGGGCCATTTACGTAGAGAAGGAATTGAAAGCCAAAGGATAGAACGTTTTCTTTTTTTGATACTTAAAAGATATACCGCGTCCACTTTGGAATGCGTAATTTTTCTGTAACTATTCAGGATCCCGCGCAGCGCGATATGACGAAGTCAACGGCGAAAGGAAAAGTCCCAGGGGTGCCCCCTGGACCCCATGGGATTGAACGTCAACAACAAAAAGAAGAGTCCCAGGGCGCTGCCCTGGACCCGTCGGGGTGGATAATCCCCCCCCGAACCCCCGTTTATCTGAATAGTTACGATTCGGCAATAGTTCAGCAAGCAGGGGTTCCGCAGGGATGATCCCCCATATTGCGAAACAGATCATTCGCAACCGATGGAGTTCATCACGTAATCAGGATGGATGCCCCGTCTCCGGCAGCGCGCTTCAATCGGTTCGGAACACCCCGCCAAGGAGCCGGAAAGCACCAGACAGGTTGCCATGCCCGCTACAAGGCCACCCAGAATATCTGTTTCCAGCGTATCCCCCACCATCAGACAACGCGAAGGCTCCACACCCGGAAACTTCCGCAACGCCAGTTCGAAGATCGCCGGAAAGGGTTTGCCCAAACCGATACGCTCCACTTTATGCCATCGCGCCCACTCAGCCGCCGTATACCCCGCCACCGGATCCAGCCCCCCGTCGGCCAAAGGAGCCACCATGTCGGGATTGGCCAGCACCACCGGAAAATCCTCCCCTTTGCTCTGCAGCAATACCTCCACCTCCCGCTGCTGCGGCCCGCCGTAATAGTCCCGGTTGCTGCAACACAAGATCCATTCCGCATCCATCAGCGACCAGCGCCCCGAGGTCGGATGGTTGACCTGCAACCGTTGCGCCTCGGGCCCATAGGCCTCCCGACTCTCCTCGGTACCCACCAGATAATAAGGCCGCCCATACAACCACGATGTGGGCCACCATTGCGCTACAACCATGCCGGAGGTCACCAGCTCCTCGGCCTCGACCTCCAAACCCAACCGCCTCATTTTGCCCAACAACTTTGCCGGTGCCTGGGAAGCATTGTTGGATACCACACGAAACGGGCATCCCGCCGTCCGCAAAGCCCGCAACGTGGCCCCCACTCCCGGAATGGCTTCACTGCCTCGATTCAATACCCCGTAGGCATCCAGCAACACCAGATCATAGCCTTCCGCCAAGCGGATAAAATCCTCCCGGTGCTGCATCCCCCCCCTGGTCAGGCGATCACTTCTCCCCGCCTCCACCAGTTCCGGGCGATAGCTGTCATACATCAACTCCAGCAGAGACAGATCCGTGAGGGGCGGCTTGGCGGACATCGACTTTCACCTCTTCGACTTTTTTATATCTCTGAATAAGGAATCTCTTGTCTATCACGAAAACATATTGTAAAAATCCATGTATGGGCATAAAAATTCTTAAGATGGAAAGGGAGAGCCCGCAGGATGGCACTGCGGCAACCGGAAAACAACTGCCCAATAATCGGGCAGTCTACTGCGCCAGCCGATGATTGGCAAATCTTAAGCACGTGATGTCAAGGGGGTGATGCAATGAGCTTTTCGGACACCAGGTTACGGGTTTTTTATGCCGTGGCCAAACATCTTTCTTTTACCCGGGCCGCTGAAGAACTCTATTTGACCCAGCCCGCCGTAACGTTTCAGATCCGGCAGTTGGAGGAACATTTCAACACCCGGTTGTTTGACCGCCACCACAACCGAATCTCCCTGACGGATGCGGGACAGGTGGTTTTCACCTATGCCGAACGCATTCTGGAGCTTTACCGCGAAACGGAAAAAGCCATCAATGAGATGACCGGGGTCACGAAAGGCGTGGTCAAACTGGGGGCTTCGACGACGATCGGCGAATATTTGATGCCGAAGATTTTATCAATTTACCATTCTCAATTTCCCAGCGTGCAGATTCGGCTGACCATCCACAACACCCGCCTTGTCATTCGTAAGCTCGAAGACGCCACCATCGACGTGGGTCTGGTGGAAGGGCCGGTGCGCAACAAGAACGTCACCATCTCGCCCTGCACCGAAGACGAACTGGTGGTCATTATGCCGCGCAACCATCCTCTTGCCGAGTATGAAGAACTCACCATCGCCCATATGCGGGAGTATCCCTTTGTCTCCCGTGAAGAAGGCTCCGGAACCCGGGCTGTTATCACCGAATTTCTGGGTAAGGCCGGCTTGCCTTATGAACAGCTCAACGTGGTGCTGGAACTCGGCTCGACCGAGTCCATCAAGGGGGCGGTGGAAGGTGGTGTGGGTATCAGCATCGTCTCCATGGCCTCTTTGCAGAAAGAACTCGCCCTGACCAGTCTGGTGGTAAAGCGGGTCAAGGGTGTCGCCATGAAACGGCGCATCAATTTCGTCTACCAAAAGCAGAAGTTCCGCACCAAGGCGGTGGAGGAGTTTCTCCATTTCGCCAAGGAACAATGCCAGCGGCTCGGGGGCGAGATGGTGCTGAAAAAATAGGGGAAACACAGGGTTCCGGGGGGGATTCCCCCCGGATGGAGCAGAAGTTTTTGGACTTTTAATATTTTATCTTTTAAGTATCAAAAAAAGAAAATGTTCTATCCTTTGACTTTATTGTTATTATCTATTCAATAATATCTTGAAAAGATTTTTAGATAAGTCAAAGAATAGAACATTTTCTTTTTTTGATACTTAAAGGATACATATTAAAAGGCAAAAAAAGGGGGCGCGGTATTTCAACCGCGCCCCCTTTACCACTCAGTGATGCACTTTGGCCCAAACGCGCCGCTTCACCGCATACAACATGGCCGTGAAAACCACCAGATACAGCATCACGTTAATGCCTGCCGACTTGCGCTCCTCCATGGTCGGCTCCGCCGCCCAGGCCAGGAAAGTCACCGCATCACGCGCCAACTGCTTCTGAGAATTTTCCGTACCGTCCACATACTCCACCGCCCCACTGGCCAACGGCATGGGCATGGCGAAGAAATGGCCGGGGAAGTACTTGTTGAAATTGTCCCCGTTCTGAATGCGCGTCAACACCTCCCGCATCTTGTCGGGATGGGAGGCATCCAACTGCAAGGTGGCCGCCAGCTCCTTGATCTCCGTGTCCGAGAGATTATTGTCCGCCAGCGCCTTGTCCACCAGCGCCTTCTCCTGCTCGGTGACATAGCCGGTCAGGAGGCCGAAGGTGTAGTTTTCATACCCCTTGCGCGCCTTGGTGATCAGCGAAAGATCCGGGGGCACCACGCCGAACGACTCCTTGGCACTCTCCGGATCCATGCTGGATTTCATGGAATCGTTCTTGGACTTGCCCACGAATTCCGCCAGCTGAATGACCTCGTTCTCGTTGAGGCCAATCTTGCGCAACTGGTCGAACTTGATGTACTTGACCCCGTGACAACCCAGGCAAACCTGAACCACCACCTGGGCGCCACGCTTGAGCGCCCCTTGGTCGAACTTGCCAAAGATACCCTGAAAACCCCAATTTTCGTTGGGCAAGACAGCACCACCGGAAGAAGCGGTCCCGACCTGGGGCAACAGGGCCAAAAGCAGGGCCGCGGTTTTTACAGTCTTCATGAAGCCCATGGTTTTCGCCTCCTCCTACAGACACTTGGGTGGGGTGAGTGGTTTCTCGATGTCGAAGGCGGTAATAAACCAGATCAGGAAGAAGTAGGAGAAGTAGACCGCCGTGGCAAAACGCCCCACATAGACGATGGGCATGCCACCGAAGACCGTGGCATCCGCCGGATTGTACCCCACCCAACCCAGGACGATGGAGTCCACGACAAAGATCCAGAAAATCCGCTTGCTGATGGGCCGGTAACGGAACGAACGCACCGGGGAACGATCCAGGAAAGGCAGCACGAAGAGAATGGCAATGGCCGCCACCATGGCCAGGACACCAACCAGCTTGCTGTAGGAACCCAGAAAGTCGATGGAACGCAGAATGGCGTAGAAGGGCAGGAAATACCATTCCGGGACGATGTGAGCCGGGGTCTGCATCGGATTGGCCATGATGTAGTTGTCCGGCTCCAGAAACGCATTCGGGAAGTAGAAGACGAAGGCGCAGAAGAAGATCAGGAAGACGCCCACCCCGTAGAGATCCTTGATGGTGAAATAGGGATGGAAGGGGATGGTGTCCTTGTGCTCCAGATCGATACCGTCGGGATTGTTGGAATGAACGGCATGCAGGGCCCAGAGGTGAACGAAAACCAGGCCGAAGATGACGAAGGGCAGCAGGAAATGCAGGGAGAAGAAGCGGTTCAGGGTGGGATCACCCACGGAGAACCCGCCCCAGACCCAGATGACCAGATCCTCGCCGATCACCGGAACGGCGCTGACCAGATTGGTGATCACCGCAGCTCCCCAGTAGGACATCTGACCCCAGGGCAGCACATAACCCATGAACGCCGTGCCCATGAGCAGGAAGAAGATGATCACGCCGAACCACCAGAGAATCTCCCGGGGAGCCCGATAGGAGCCGTAGTACAACCCCCGGAGAATGTGGATGTAAACGGCGATGAAGAAGAAGGTGGCGCCGTTGGCGTGCATGTAGCGCAGGAGCCAACCCCAGTTGACATCCCGCATGATGTGTTCCACGGAGTCGAAAGCCAGGGCGGCGTCCGGCTTGTAGTGCATGGCCAGAAAAATACCGGTGGCCAACTGGATGACCAGAACGAAGAGAGCCAACGATCCGAAGTTCCACCAATAGTTGAGGTTCTTCGGAGTCGGATATTCCGTAGCCTGGCTTTTGATGAGTTCGGTTACGGGGAGACGTGCGTCCACCCACTCCATAATACCTTTGAACACGTATGACCTCCTAGGCGTGACGAGAATCTCGATTAGGCCATCTTTTTGCCGATGACAAGGGTCTTGGCGTCCTTGAATTCGTGATGGGGTACCGGCAGATTGTTCGGCGCCGGTCCTTTGCGAATGCGACCCGAGGTATCGTAGTGGGAACCGTGGCAAGGGCACAGGAATCCACCGAAATCGCCGGTACCGATCGGTTGGGGCACACAGCCCAGATGGGTGCAGATGGCCAGAACCACCAGCCACTCCGGATTCTTGGCGCGCTCGTCGTCCTTTTCGGGTTGCCGCATGGAGGCGTCGCTGTCATCCTTGCGGGCGGCGGCAATCTGAGCCTCGGTGCGGTGCAGAATGAAGACGGGTTTACCTTGCCAGGGCACGGTGATCATCTGGCCTTTCTCGATGGATCCCAGATTGACTTCGGTCGTGGCCTGGGCCAAAACGTCGGCGGAAGGGCTCCAGGAGCGGATGAAAGGCCAGGCCGCCCCGACCACGCCAGCAGCGCCAACGGCGCCGGTGGCCAGAATAAGGAAATCGCGACGGTTCTCTTCCTGCTCGATGACCATGAGCTCTTTCGACCTCCCCGGGAGTAAGGAAATGGTGGCAACCTTCTGAGTGACGGAAACGGAAAAACCGGAAATGTGCGTCGGCAAATATTCCAGAGTGTGATGGCCTCGTCAACCTACAATTGCATCAGGAGGATGTTAAAGCCTCTTTTTTGGATGTACATTGATCCGGATCAGAAAAAATGCTGAATGCACATATGGAGATCTTGCCTTGATCAGCCTGGAAGCCCCTTCGGGAACCGGAATGCATGTGATTCTCCTCGCCCCGGAAATACCCGCCAATACCGGAAACATTCAACGACTGTGCGCCGCCACCGCTTCGGTGCTGCATCTGGTGGGGCCGCTGGGCTTTAGACTGGACCACGCCGGGGTGAAACGAGCCGGAATGGACTACCGGGACTGGAGCGAGGTGCGCCGCTATCGGGACTGGGATCACTACCTCCAGGGAAATCCCTTTCCCGAAAACACCTATGCCCTCTCCACCCGTGGCGCCCTGCCCCCCTCGGCATGTCGGTTCGCGGCGGGAGACCGCCTGCTTTTCGGCGCCGAAAGCCGGGGCTTGCCGGAAGAACTCCTGACCCAACTCCTCCCCCGGGTGGTGCGCATTCCCATGACCCCGCGGGCCCGCAGCCTCAACCTGGCCAACAGCGTGGCCATCGTCCTCTATGAAGCCTTGCGTCAGTTGGACTACCCCGGCCTCTCCCCGACAGACAATTCGGTGATGCCGTGAGCCGGTCAGGCGGAAGAGCGCCACATACAGGGCCGGCGCTCAGAAAGAATCGGAAAGTTCCCGCCTGTTCAGGTAAAGGGGTTCCGGGAGGGATATCCACCCCGGAACCCGGTTTATCGGTCTGAACTACTTTTTCAACTCCTGGTCGATCAGTGCCTGAAACTCCGCCAACGGCTTGGCTCCCATCACCATGAGACCATTGATGAAAAAGGTCGGGGTTCCCGTCACGCCCAGGCGACTGCCCTCCTCAAAATCCCCGGAAATCCGCGGCACCTGTTTGTTGCCGGCCATGCAGGCGTTGAACTTGTCCGCATCCAGCTTGAGCTTGCCGGCGATCTCCCCGTAGAGCTTGGCGCCCAAAGCCTCCTGCTGCGCGAACAAGGCATCGTGATACTCCCAGAAGCGACCCTGTTCGTGGGCGCACATGGAGGCCTCTGCCGCCTCTGCGGCCTGGTCGTGCCCAGGCACCGGATAGTGGCGGAACACCACCCGCACCTGATCGGGCGAATACTTCTTGGCCAGATCCTGCAACAGTTGTTGCCCCTTCTTGCAGTAGGGACACTGGAAATCGGAAAACTCCACGATGGTCACCGGGGCCTTGACGTTGCCACGGGAAGGCTCCATGGGACCGTTCACCGCCACCCGGGGTGGCGTCGGAGCCTGCAACAACACTTCCACCTTGTGCTTCTTGACCAACTCACCCATGAACTGGGTGAAGGCCTCGTCCTGAGCCTCCTCCTCCATTTGCTGACGCACGTAGCTCTTCTCCTGGGCCGGATCGCCGGAAGGAGGCGCCTCTCCGCGATTGGCCTTCAGGAAGGTTTCCACCTCTTCATCGGTGATCTTGCGGATGCGTTTCTCCATCTCGCTTTTCAGGAACTGATCCGATGTCATCCCTTTGGCCTTGGCTTCCAGGTCCAGCAGGTGATCGGCCAGCTTCTGCTGCAGCAGACGCATGCGCAACATGTAACGCTTGCGATCCAGATCGTAATATTTCCCGACAAGCTCCTTGTCCAGACTCTCCACCGTCAGGGACCAGGAACCCACCTTGACCGCCGTTTCCGCCGCCCAGGCCGAAGGGCCCGCCACGATCCCGGCCGTTACCGTCAACCCCAGAAGGAGTCGGCGCACATTGAATTCCATCAGGATAATCCTCTTCTCCAGGGGTGAACCGATCCCTTACGACCGGTTGTAAAGGGCGTGCGCCCTTTGCCGAAAGGCCTCCACCATCTGCTTGGAAGCCGCCGAGAATACAGGCCCGAGGGTCATTTCCAGAATGGGGTTGCGAAACTGAAAGTCGATGTAAAAATCGATGCGCGTGCCTTCATCCAGCGGCGTGAAGCGCCATTGGCTCTCCAGAGCGCGAAACGGCCCCGATTTCAGCCGGATGGTCACCTCCCGACCCGGAATCACCGTATCCACCGTTTGAAAGGTCTCCCGCAGCCCCTTGAAAGCGATGGTCATCTCCGCGATGAACTGCTGCGGTGTCTCGTCAAACTTGCGCGCCTTGACGCACCAGGGCAAAAACTGGGAGTAACTCGCCATGTCGACCACCAGATCATACATCTGTTCCGGGGTGAACGGCACGGTTTCACTGGCTTCTCTTCTCGGCATCCTCTCCTCCCAAACGCCTCCCTGATTCCAAATTCAACCGTACAGCGCCATGGCCCTGGTGCGAAAAGCCGACACCATCTGCTTGGCCGCCTGGTTGAAAAACGGCCCCAGCGTCATCTCCATCAGGCGACTGCGAAATTTGAAGTCGATGTAAAAGTCGATCTGGGTGCCATTGGGCTTGGCGGTGAAATGCCAGGCGCTCTCCAGATGCTCGAACGGTCCCGAAACCAGGGTAATCGTCACCTTCTCCCCCGGAATCAGGCGGTCCAGGGTACGAAACTTCTCCCGCACCCCTTTGAAGTTTACCGACATCTCCGCCACGAACTGGCTCGTTTCAACCTCGGTCTTGCGTCCCTTGGAACACCAGACCAGGAATTCCGGGTATCGCTCCACATCAACCACCAGATCGAACATCTGCTGCGGCGAAAACGGCACCATCTCGCTGATGCGAATGCTGGGCATGGCAGCAATCAATCCTCCGGGACAAAAGGGTGACGACTCGAATCGGCAAACCAAGGCTCCTGGCGGGAGACGGTAGCGGGTTCCCCTTTGCTCGGCAAGCCTTTTGATGCATGCCGGGTGGAATCCCTCGACTTCACCTCTCCGACCTCTCGGTTTTCCTCTCCTCCCCCACAATGTGTCATATGCCACAACAAACAGGTCAAATGACACAATACTACCAATTGTTTGTGGTGAATTGATAATACATCTACCTGTTTTATTTAATTAGTTGTATATGGCCCCTCGTTTGCGATGACAGCCCATCCAGTCCATCCCGCAATCCCGCGTGGATCGGCATCCTCCCCCTCAACCCGCATAAGGTGCCCTATGTCCGGATTCAAACCTCACCGCCTCCTGGGTCTTCTCCTCCTGCCCCTGCAGGCCGGAACGGTATTCCCTGCCGGTCCGGCGGACGCCGGAGAGGCGGGAACCACCCGTCTGCCGGAAGTCACCGTCTCCGCCCCGCGTGAATCCGCTGTCCGCGAGGAAGAACCCCTCGTGGCCAAACGCACCGAAACCAACGACACCGCGCAACTGCTCAAAACGCATCCCGGAGTCAATCTGGCCACGGGAGGCGGGGTTTCCAGCCTGCCGATCATCCACGGTCTCGGGGATGACCGCCTTGCCGTCACCCTGGATGGCATGCCCATCACCTCCGCCTGCGCCAATCACATGAATCCCCCCCTCTCCTACGTCGATCCGGCGCAAGTGGGAGGCATCAACGTCATGGCGGGCATCGCCCCGGTCAGTGCCGGAGGGGACAACATCGGCGGGGCCATCGCCATCACCTCTCCGGCCCCGGTTTTCGCCCCCGCCGGCTCGGAGAGCCGGGCCAGTGGCCGCATCGCCACCCACTACCGCAGCAACAACAACAGCCTGGGCGGCTCCTTCGACGCCACCCTGGCCGGGCGGAACACAAGCTTTGCCTACAGCGGCGCCGCCGATCACGCCCAGGATTACACGGACGGCCACGGAGACCGTGTCCGGGCCTCCCTTTATGAAACCCAGAACCACAGCATCACCCTGGCAGGCCGGGGGGACGAGCAGGAGGCCGTGGTCAAGATCGGCCTGCAGTTCATCCCCTATCAGGGGTTCCCCAATCAGCGCATGGACATGACCGAAAATC
>JADGCJ010000082.1 GCA_015229045.1 Magnetococcales bacterium | reverse complement strand
ACCAGGATCTGCGCCAGTCCGGAAAAATTCCGGCAGGCCAAAAATTTCCACCTGTTGTTCCTATTGTGTTGTATAATGGGCGGCGGCGGTGGACGGCATCCATGGATGTGGCTGACCTGATCGATGATTATCCCCCTGGTCTGGAGGCTTGTCGCCCGCATATGCGTTACCTGCTGGTCGATGCGCATCACTACCAAAATGATGTATTGAGTTCAATGCACAATGTGGTTGCAGCACTGTTCAGGTTGGAAAAAAGCCGCACTCTTGCCGACGTTCGACAAGTGGTCCAGGAGTTGGACCTGTGGCTGAGGGGTTCGGAACAAAGAGAATTACGTCGGACAATTGCCAGTTGGTTGGGTCAAATCCTTTTGCCGAGACTGGCGAAAAAAAATCCCGGTATTCCGGAATCCATTCCGGAAATGAATGATCTGAAGGAGGTTCGTCTCATGTTGGCAGAAACCGTTGAAGGTTGGGTCAAAGAGTGGGAGCAGGGAGGGCGCGAGAAAGGAATCAAGGAAGGAATCGAGGAAGGAATCAAGGAAGGAATCAAGGAAGGTGGGGCTGCCATTTTGCTCCGAATTCTGCGCCATCATTTTTCCAACCTGCCCGTTTGGGTTGAGCCGAAGGTTCGTGCCGCCAATCTGGAGACCCTTGAAATGTGGACGGATCGTGCATTGAACTCCAATTCGTTGCAGGATGTTTTCGCTGACGAGACAGGTGACGGAACGCATGTTTCTTGACGAATGGTATCGAAGGATTCGATCATCTGTCCGCCATCTCATCGCCAGGATACAGGGGAAAAGAGATTCGTTGGATGCCGGTTTGGTGGACCACTCCTGGTCTGTAATGGATGGGTTGCTTCCCTGTGCAGGATGTGTCCATGAATAACTCGAATTGTCCGAGCGGTTGAAATGTTCAACTTGTTTTTGGACAGTTTCTTATTCAGGTCTGGATGGTCGTCGGTCCACCAGGTAGAATCAAGGCAGGGAGCAATGGTTCCAGATTTTTCCGTGCCGGGATTTTGAAACAGGCTTCGATCAGCAGGCACGCCCGGAGGAGACCCGATGGCTGGTGGTTTTTTTGCAAAATATTTTCAACACGTTCAATCCCAGGGCAAAGAAAAGAATGTCCATGAACCTGTGGCCCTGGATATTCGGAAGGCCATGTTGGGTTCGGGGCGGGTCGAGTTTTCGCTGTTGGCTTCCTGGGCCAACAAACATGAAAAAGATGCGTTTATCCGCATGATTCCCATGCCATTCCTGGTCGGATCTTCCGTGGTCAAAGGCAATTTGTTCACCTTGACCCACCAGGAAATGACGAAATTTTTCGAAGAAGAAAAAATTGCTGCCCGATCCGACCAGGAAGAACAAGTCATGCTTGAATGGGCACTCTATCCCCTGATCAAAAAACAGGATACTTTCGGAACCGGTATAGAAAAATTAACAATCGGTCGCGATTCTGATAGTGATATCGTCATTCCGGATTACGCTATTTCCAAGAAACACGCAGAGATACGTGTCGTTCATAAAGATTGTTTTATCAAGGATCGTGGTGCCAAAAATAAAATATATATAAATGGTGTTTTGTTGAGTAGCAACAGTGAAAGTGTGCTTAAAAACGGGGATTTGTTAAAGCTTGGCCGCTACAAATTTTATTTGATGAGTTCACAAGCCCTTTACGATATTTTCAATGCTGAAATCTAGTCTGAAAACGGGTCTACGACATGCATGTCCGTCATTTTATTTGACGATCTGCTCAAGATTGATCGTTATTTCCAGATCGGAGTTTTCGATTTTAATCCATTCTGTCCGAGTCTGGTATCCTTCTTTCGCAACCGATATATGATAAGAATCAGATGGCAGAAGCATTCCCGGTTCATATTTTGGTTTGATGTTTAAAATACGGATGGTGGCTTTGGGTGGGGTCGTTTTGATCGTAAGACGATATTGGTCTTCTGATTGGATTGTTGGTGAGGTTGCTGTCTGAGGTGGGGTTGCAGGTACCGTGTCGGGGTTGTTTTTATTGTCCTGAATTGTGGGTATTTTATCATCATCTTTTGTGGAAATTTGTCTTGTTGGGGGCAATTGCTCCCTGGATTTGTTCGGGATCGGCGGTTTGTTTGATGCCTGGGTTGTGACAGAACTGTCTGGAATAAATGATTTTTCTTCTGGAACAGACATGGGAGCCGGTGAAATTGTACCGGTTTTGTTCACGGGTCGATGGAGCAGTAAACGTTCCCCCGATGCAAACAAAGTGACACCAAAGGTCATGGCAAGCAGGGAGGGGAGCAGGCAGGTCCGTATTTTGGACAGTTCATCGCGAACCTTGTCTGGGAACGATTTGCTTTCAGGTTGAGCTTCATGATGTTGCACGGTGGGGGTATTGGACACCATGCGCATTTTTGTCAGCCATTGTTCGAGATTTTGCGGACGTTGTGTTTTGTCCAGTTTCAATCCCCAGTCAATGGCTTCCAAAAGTCGTGCAGGATAACTCCCCCTGGCCAGGGATGAGGCGGACAGTAAAGGGTCCGGTCGATTTTCGATGATGGCACAATTTCTTTGTTGGGCGTTGATGGGACGTTGACCGGTGACAATCAAATACAGGACGGAAGCCAGCGAAAAAATATCGGACCATGGACCCTGCTCGCCATCGGCTGCAAACTGTTCGGGTGGGGAATAAGCCGGTGTTCCCATGGTCGTCAATTTTTGGCCGTGAGCCATCATGGTTTGTCGGGCTGCGCCAAAATCAATCAATACAGGAACGCCATTGGGACGTATTAATATGTTACCTGGCTTGATATCACGATGAATCACCCCTGCCTTGTGAACATGAGCCAGACCATCACAAACGTGACGCAGAAAAATGAACAGGTTTTCCTCGTTCATCAATCCTTTCTTTAAAATATTTTTGGTCTGTTTTTTCAGAAAAATATCCAGTGTTTCGCCCTCTTCATAATCCATGACCATGTAGGCCGTGCCGTTTGCCTTGAAAAATCTTTTGACTCTCACAATATTCAAATTATTAAATTTTCCAAGAGTTTTTGCCTCCTGCAAAAAACGGTTCATGCCTGTTTTGAACATTTTAATGTCGGAGGAATCCTTGTTGATATCTGTTTGGGGCTGATTGGGATGGTCTCCATGGGGGGATCCGGGAAACAGCACATCCATGAAATGTTCCAGGCCCCGTTTGGAATTTTTTTGCGGGGGATGAATCGAATTCACGACCACGCGAGCATGATCCTGGCGGGTGACAATGAATCTTGGAAAAAATTCCTTGATGGCCGACTTTTGATCAAGATTGGTATCGTGGGCAAGGTAGGTGATACCGAATCCGCCTTGACCAAGGACACGCTCAATTTGATACTCAAGCAGTTGGTATTTGATGGGCAGGTGCATGGCGTTCATGTATAAATTGCGGCACGGCTCGAAGCAAGATTATTTCATGCGGGAGATCAGGCATTGTGACTGACGGCGACTCCAACACCCGGTACACCATGAAACAGGCCGTGGCTCTGCGTTATCAGAAGAGTCAGGATCCGGCACCGCGTGTCACGGCTTCCGGCAAGGGACGCATCGCTGAAGTGATCATGGAACGGGCCAGGGAGGCCGGGGTTCCCCTCATGGAAGATCCTGATCTGGTTGGATTGTTGGGCAAGGTCAATCTGGGCGAGGCCGTGCCCAGAGAGCTGTACAAGGCCGTTGCCGAAGTTCTGGCCTATGTTTATCGGATCAATAAAAGCCTGCATGCCAAATAGTCTGAAAATGCGGCCATGATCATCCTTTCGACCATGGGCAGGGGATTTTTGAAAATGGGGTCCAGGGGCTGGCTCCTTTAAATTTTATTGATTCAAATGAAAAAACACTCGACAAAAAAGGGTCCGTCATCGATGCGAAAATAGGTTTTTACGGAGGAAAAATTGACCTTGACGGGCATGATATATTGATCACCGAAGACCACCAGGGGTGGTGTCAGGGTGATTTCTCCCAGGGTATCGGCGAGGCGGGATTGGAGACCTCCGGCCACCAGATTGGTCAATTCGCCGAAGGCATCCTTGGCCTCGTCGGTCATGTTTTCGATGGGTTCGCCGGCAAAAGAGCTGCTCATGGCCAGGGCCACATGCATGGGGGCGGAGAGATGAACTCCCCCGTTCAAGGCACCACTGAGACGCACAACACCGGTGACATCGGCCTGCGGTGGCGTATAAAACTCAAAAGCCGGTTTGCGAAATGTCGGTCCCGGTTGGACTTCCAGGGAGAGGAAGGCCAGGAAAAACTCATGGACGGCCTCCCGGATGGCCTGGGCCAGTTGGTCATGCACCAGAACACCTACGGATCAAAAACAAATTGAGCCACACTCACCGACCCGAAGCCGGTCCGATTCCTGATCGGGAATCGGGACCGGCCTCGGGCCAGGTGGGTTTTTTCAGAACGGCTACGTCTTCAGGGACCTTCATCCCGAATCAGGACCAGACCTCCCAGGGGGGGAATGGTAATGGAGAGCGAGCAGGGTTTGCCATGGAAAGGGACTTCTTCGGCCACGGCACTGCCCATATTGCCGATGCTGCCACCACAATACTCGGCGGCATCGCTGTTGAGACGTTCGCAGTAGGTACCCATTCTGGGGACCCCGATGCGATAGTTATGTCGGGGAACCGGGGTGAAGTTGCAGATGATGACGGCTTCCTCACCGTTCATGCCGCGACGCAGCCAGGAGATGACGCTCTGGTCGTGATCGTGACAATCAATCCACTCGAAGCCACCCGGTTCATGATCCATATGGTGCAGGGCCGGCAACGAGGTGTAGAGGCGATTCAAATCCCGCACCAGACGCCAGACACCCTGGTGATAGGGGACATGTTCGAGCAGATGCCAATCGAGGCTGTATTCATGTGTCCACTCTCTGCCCTGGGCAAATTCGCCGCCCATGAACAGGAGTTTTTTCCCGGGGTAGCAATACATGAAGGTGTAATAGACCCGCAGGTTGGCAAATTTTTGCCAGGCATCGCCGGGCATCTGGTCCAGGAGGGAACATTTGCCGTGGACAACCTCATCATGGGAGAGCGGCAGGATGAAGTTTTCGTGGTAATTGTACAGCATGCCGAAGGTGAGTTTGTTGTGGTGGTAGCGGCGGTAGATGGCATCTTTGTGCATGTAGGAGAGGGTATCGTTCATCCATCCCATGTTCCACTTGAAGCCGAAACCGAGGCCGCCGGAATCGACCGGTCTGGAGACCATGGGCCAGGATGTGGACTCCTCGGCGATGGTGATGGCACCCGCCCCTTGCTGATAGACGAGGCGATTGAGTCGTTTGAGGAATTCGACGGCTTCCAGATTTTCGTTGCCGCCGTAGCGGTTGGCGAGCCATTGTCCGGCCTGACGGCTGTAATCCTGGTAGAGCATGGAGGCCACGGCATCCACCCGCAGGCCGTCGATATGGAACTGTTCGATCCAGTACAGGGCATTGGCGATGAGATAATTGGAGACCTCATTGCGGCCATAGTTGTAGATCAGGGTATTCCAGTCGGGATGATAGCCGAGGCGGGGATCATCGTGTTCGTAGAGGCAGGTGCCATCGAAGCGGCCCAGACCAAAGGCGTCGGTCGGGAAGTGGCCAGGGACCCAGTCCATCAGGACACCGATCCCGGCCTGATGAAACCGATCCACGAAGTGGCGCAGGTCATCCGGGGAGCCGAAGCGGTTGGTCGGGGCAAACAGGCCGACCGGTTGATAGCCCCAGGAAGGGTCGTAGGGAAATTCGGAGATGGGCATCATTTCGATGTGGGTGAAGCCCATTTCCTTGACGTAGGGGACCAGCTCTTCAGCCAGTTCCCGATAGTTCAACCAGCGATGTCCCTCTTCGGGTTTGCGTTTCCACGAGCCGATGTGGACTTCATAGATGGACATGGGGGTGTGATAGAAGTCATGTTTGGCACGATGTTCCAACCATTGACTGTCATTCCACTTGTAGTCGCTGTTGGCAATGACGATGGAGGCATTGCCCGGGGAGGGTTCGCAGGCCCGTCCGTAGGGATCCGCTTTGAGGGGGACCAGACCGCCGTTGGAGCCTTTGACTTCATATTTGTAGAGGTCGCCGGGGCGCACCATGGGGAGGAACAACTCCCAGATGCCACTTTCGACCCGCAACCGCATGGGGTGCCGACGTCCATCCCAACTATTGAAGGGACCGACCACGCTGACACGCAGGGCATTGGGTGCCCAGACCGCGAAGAGAACCCCTTCGACGCCATCGATGATTTGTGGATGGGCACCCAGGCGATCATAGATGCGCCAATGGTTTCCCTCTCCGAAAAGATAGTTGTCCATGTCGCCCAGGACGGGCCACAACCGGTATGGATCATGCAGGTCAACGGGTCCATGGCCGAACTCGGCGCGCAAAATATAGGGGAAACGTTTTTTCTGGTTTTTGATTTCCAGTGCAAAGAAGCCCCAGTCATGGATGCGTTTCATCTCGCCGACGACGGCGTTGGTTTCCTGGTTGACCAGGAAGACGTGGTGTGCGCCGGGCAGAAAGGAGCGCACGGTCAGGGTGCCTTCTCCTGCTGAATGCATGCCCAGAAAGGCGAATGGATCCCGACAGTCGCCAAAGACCACCTGGTCGATCAGATGGGAGGGGTGAAGGTTGGCGTTGGTTTCTTCATTGCGTGTCGTCATCTTTGTATTATCTCCCTGTTATCCCCGTATTCCTGGAAAAATTGAACTGTAGGACAACCCCACCTGTTCGCCCCCACGATAGAGTAGGGAATCAAATTTTTTCCTGGAAATCCTTTGGCAAAAGCTGAATGCGTCCCGTTGCGTCAATCCATAGATTCCCCGGGCAGAATCGTTCTGTCGCGGGAGATTGGCTTGGATGTATCACCCCATTTGTTGCGGGCAACTTTGCCATTGTAGCCAATTTTTCATGTCACTTGCAATTAATATGTTGAGAACGATTCCGGTTTGTTCATGCCTTGGGAGGTGTGTCTGGTACCGGACGACAGGGAAGCTGAATTTTTTTCCCCTGTTTCCGGTTCGGGGAAAATGGGAAGATGCTGAACATGGACACGGTGTCGGATATATTACATGCGGGGCAATTGTTTGATTTGTCTGGAAAGTCGTCTGCATATTTCCAGTCAGGTCCGGCGTCACGTTCCCTGTCAGGTGTCGCGTCATGTTCCTCGCCGGGATTGGTGTCACGTTCCCTGTCCGGTCTGGACGATACGGATATGTGTGAAATTTTTCAGGGAACGGCTGCCTTGTGGCCGGAACTGGCTGGTACCACGGTTCTGGTGACGGGTGCCACGGGTTGGTTCGGCACTTGGCTTTTGGATGTTCTGGTGACGGCCAATCAATGTCATGCCCTGGGGATGCAGATTTTTGCCCTGTCGCGTCGGCCTGAACTTTTTTCCCAACGTCATCCTGAACTCTTCGTGGCTCCTGGCCTGCATTGGCTGACCGGTGACGTGACCGACCGGCATGTTGCAGCCGGTCTGGATCCCCACTACGTGATTCATGCAGCCACGAACACCCATGTCAGGTTCAATGCTGAAGACCCGGCACAAACCCTGACCACAATTGTCGATGGTACCCGTCAGGCTTTAACGTGGGCGGGACCGCGTTGCAAGGGCTTTCTGCTGTTGAGTTCCGGGGCGGTTTATGGGCCTTTGGCGGATAATCGGACCGCCCATGAAGAATCCACTCTGAGTGGACCGGATCCTCTGAACGTGAAAAGTGCCTATGCCGAAGGCAAACGGGCTGCCGAAACCTGGTGTACCGTGGCCGGAAGGCGGCGTGGTGTGCCGGTTCGTATTGCACGCTGTTTTGCCTTTGTGGGTCCCCATATGCCCCTGGATGCCCACTTTGCCGTGGGCAATTTTGTGCGTGATGGCCTGCTGGGCGGACCCTTGGTGGTCCAGGGGGATGGGCGCACGGTGCGTTCCTACCTGTATATGAGTGATCTGGTCATCTGGTTGCTGCATCTCCTGGTCCGGGCACCGGTTCTCCGGGCGTACAATGTCGGTTCCCCGGCAGCCCTGAGTATTGGAATGCTGGCCGAAAAAATTGCTGGCCTGTGTGGGGTCAAGGTCCTGATCCAGGGTGAACGGCAGGATCCGGTGGATCGTTATCTTCCGGATGTGACGCGCATTGGGGAAGAGTTGGGATTGCGGCAACAGGTTTCTCTTGATGTGGCCCTGAAGAGAACCCTGCACTGGGCAGCCCGGAGTCTGCCAGACCGGTCCGAAGAGCGGCTTTCAGATTGAAGGGCTTTTTGGCACCTGTTCATGTGCTGGCCTGACGCAACAGTTTTATTGACCATGCACAACGAAAATGTTAAGTTCGTTTCCATGAACAACAACGAATTCATAGAGATGGTTGGCGAAGCCATGAAGAAGATGCTGCCGAGGGGGAATCAATGGGAGTCGGGTTCAGATCAGTTTTCTTAGATCGTTCGCGAATCATACGGGGGGGCTTGCAGTATGCGTATCAGTTGATCATGCCCATGTTGCCCCTGCGACTTGATTATTCTGATGTCACGTTTGTGGCGATGATTGAATTTACAACCAAATGTAATCTCCGTTGTGTTTATTGTAATAAGAGTTCTGATGCAGAAAAGTTTCAGAAAGGCATTGATCTTCCAGAGGAGTATATCTTGGCGACGATTCAGCTCCTTCGGATGCGGGGATTGAGCCAGATCTACCCAAATCGCATCGGAGAAACAACGATGCGAAAAGGATGGGAACACATTTGCCGCAAAACCTTGGATACTGGAATTGCGCATATCATCGTAACCAACCTTGCCCGCTTGCTCACCGATGATGAAGTTGAAGTACTTGCCCGGTTCGCAACGATTCAAGTGAGTGTAGATACAGCAGACCAGAAGCTGTTCTCGAAGATTCGACGCGGTGCCAATCTGCCGACCGTTCTTGAAAATATGGAACGTATTCAAAATTCTGCACGACAAATTGGTGTGCGAGGGCCAGAGTTTTGGTTCAGTATGGTGGTTTCGGATAAAACCGTTCACGGCTTGGAGGAGACGGTTCGGTTGGGTATTCGGAATGGAGTAACGGGTTTCTACTTTTCAGGGATGTACAAGCAAAAGGACATTACCGGGGCGTTTAACGTGTACCATGTCAAGACCCTTCCGAAACCAGAGCTGGAGAGCGCCTTGCAATCCCTTGAAAGTGCCATTGATCTTGTTCGGAAATCCGGATGTAAAGCAGATGTGCATTACGGACTCCTGGAATCCATCAGAACGGCAATCCCGGTTTCGGTTCAGGACAAAACATCGAAGATCGACACATCTTCGGATGAAGATCCTGGTTGGGAGTCAACAAGTGTTGTTGAAACAGGTCTGACACGTGATTGTCTTGACCCTTGGAAATTTGTCCTTCTGTGTGCCCAGGGGGAGGTGAGACCGTGTTGCGCCTATGACAAACCGATTGGCAATATCAACGACAATCCGCTCCATGAGGTTTTGAATGGGACAGAAGTCAAGGTATTGCGCCAGAATCTTCTTCAGGGTCGTCTGGAAGGAATGATGTGTGCGCACTGTTCCATGCGAAACCCAATCCAGATCAATCAGTTTCGTATTAAATTGAAGGCGTTTCGCATTTATGGTTTATGCTGTCGTTTCCTCGGGCACAGGGTAGCGAACTGGCTTCGGTTGACCATGGCACCCTTATTGGGTATCCAGATGGGAGATTTGCAAAGATGATATAAATCTATTTGAAATTGGAGAATCAAGATTCCTGTTGCAGGTTGTTCCAGTTTCAGAACGATGATAACATGATGTTATCGTATGAAAACGAAGTTTCCAGTGATTTTCTGAGAGGTTCTCATGTCTGACCCTGGACAATATCATCCACATCATCCACGAGTCAGTATCGTGATTCCAACTCTCAACCGGGCAGCTCTTGTGGGGCGAGCCATCGCCAGCGCACTGTCTCAAAGCTATCGAGACCTGGAAATTATTGTATCCAATAATGGTTCTACAGATGATACCCGGGAAGTGATGGGTCGTTTCGCAGACCCCAGATTACGGATCTTCCATCGTGATGTCACGATTCCCGCCTGTGAGCATGGAAATTTCTTGATTTCTCAAGCACGCGGTGAATTTTTTATTGGTCTGTCAGATGATGATTATCTTGAAAAGGACTTCATTGCCAAATGCGTGGCTCACTTCGACACTTACCCGAACCTGTCTTTTGTGTATACGGGATGCTGGATTTACTATAATGACCTGGCCACGAGAGCCTTGACTGGTCCGTTGGTCGAAAGTGGAGTTGATTTTATGGCAGCCGTTTTTGCCGGACAGCGAGATGTCTGCTGGTGTGCGTGCGTCGTGCGCACATCCCATTTGAGAACAATAGGTGAGATTCCACCAGGCAATTTGTTTGGGGACATGTTTTACTGGACCAGAATGGCTTTCATGGGAAATGTCGGTTGCATTCCCGAACCGCTTTCCAACTATATTGCTTTCAACAGCAATTGGGTCAATGTTTCTACAGGTGTTTCCATCCTGGAATGGGCAAGAGAGTCTCAAAAAATCATCAGCGAGGCCTGTCGTGTCGTTTGTCAATTTAATCCCACACGTCAAAACATCTCTAAAATTCGCCGTGATGCCGATGCCTACGTGGCGCGATCCGTTGCAAAGCGATTTGTCTTGAAAGCCATCAACAGTGGCAAAAGCCGTGATCTTCTCTATTCACTTCTGCCAACCCTTCCATACCTCCGGTATGGATCATTCAATGATTTAAAAGGCATCGCTGCGGCACTGCTTCTTCCGAGAAAACTTCTATGGATTTTGTTTGTCAGATTTTATAAAAAACGCTACATTCAAAATTAACTTCAGAGGCGTTTCTTTGTCTATTAAAAAAAGGCACGAAATCCGCAGAGAGACTTCTATGATATAAAAACTTCCTTGTTGGCTATTTTCTTTGATAACTCCTCGTCATGGGTTACAAAAAGAATGATGGTTCCTTCATTTTTTAATTCCAGCATGCGCTGCAAATTTTTTTCTTTGAATTCGGCATCGCCGACCCCGAAAACCTCGTCGGCCACGATGACATCTGGCTGACAGTGAACCGCCACGGAAAATCCCAGCCTGATATACATGCCACTGGAAAAATGTTTGACCGGTGTATCCAGAAACCTCTCTACACCAGAAAACTGGACAATGGCGTCAAATTTATTGCGTATCTCGGCCTTTGACATGCCCAAAATCGCTGCGGAAAGAAACACGTTTTCCCTGCCGGTCAGCTCGGGATGAAAACCCGCTCCCACCTCCAGCATGGGAGCCAGTTTTCCTTTGACCATGGCGCGTCCGGACGTGGGCGGAATCACCCGACTGAGAACTTTGAGCAGCGTTGATTTGCCGGCCCCATTTTTTCCCCTGATGGCGACCACATCTCCCGGGACCGCATCGAAGCTCAGGTTCCGGAAAACCCAAAACAAATCATCCGATTTTTCTGCAGCAGGCGTGAAAAAATGGGCAACCAACCCGGATATGGATTCTTTCAGACTGGCGGGCGCACGGGCCACTCGGAAACTTTTCGACAGCGATTCCACGACGACCTTACCATTTCCAGGCACAATCTCCTCCTCAGGGAAGTTGTCAAATCACAAGATGGTTTTCAAAAATGAACGACATGAAAGACCGTCATGGGTTCCGGCAACAAATGGGACAGCCTCTTAAATTCTGTCCACAAGAACACGATCCATAAGAAGGAAGATTTTCATGGATATCGGTACCAAGAGTATTGTCGTCAAAATCGCAATGACCGATGCCGTTGAATCAAATGGGTGTCCAGGCAAAAGTGACCACCGGAACCCTTCTGCCACGCCAACAAATGGGTTAAGGGAGTACAGGAGCCGCCATTCAATGGGAACATTGATCAGTTCGTAGCCCACCGGGCTGGCAAACATGCTCATTTGCAAGGCGAAAGGCAGAGCATGTTGCACGTCCCTGTAGTAGGCGTTCAAGGCGGAGAGGAACAAGCCCAAAGAGAAGGTCAACAGGAATAGCACCACTGTCCACAATGGCAACGCGAACAATCGCCATCCGGGCCAGATTTCGTACCAGGCCATCAAACAGGCCATGACTGCCAACGCCACCACCAGTTCTGTGGTGAGTCCTACGATCACGGATAAGGGAATATTTGCTCTTGGAAAATATATTTTGGTTACCAGATCCCGATTGTTGACCATGGAAGTTGTTGCTTCTGACATGGCCAGGGAGAAATATTGCCACGGTACAAGCCCTGCCATGACGACCATCAGGTATGGGGATGACGAAGAAACTTCCATGCCTGAAACCCTGCCGAATACAAAAACCAGAACCACCGCCATAATCATTGGCTTGATGGCAAGCCACGCAATTCCTGCCAGTGTTTGTCTGAATCTGACCGTCATATCCCGTATGGCCAACCTGAAGATCACCTCCTTGCGGGAGACCATTTCGGCCATGTAGGACACGACGGACGGAATACTACCGTCATTTGTATACTCTTCCACCGGTTTGGGCATTCTGCCTCCACTGAACACGATGTGTCTTCAGACCTGAAAAATAATATTAAAATCGAGAATCCTTGCCAGTGTAGCCAATTTTTCATACCACTCCAATAGTGTCATGGACCTGTGAAATGAACGCTTCAACGTTTTCTGCTGATTCGCACCTTTATGGCTCTGTTTTTGCCACTTTTTTCCGGGATTTGCCCCGTTTGAACAAATCCAGGAACAAATGGCGGTGCCATATACGCTGCATGGGGGCAAAACGGTGAAACGTCATCAGTGAAAAAAAATCCTGTTTTCGATCAAGAGAAAGTGAGAGGATATCGACTTTGGGGGTGATGTCGAGTATAAATATTTCCGGGACGATCATGCTGTGTCGTTCAGGGTGTATTGTTTTGTTTTTATTTGCTTTCCACATGTCCTGGATATCCAGTTTGTCGTGGGATTTTTTCATGTGAAGAAGGCTTTGCAATGGCACAGTCCGGAATCTGCCAGACCGGATTGATCTGGAAACCAGGATGAACAGGGAAACAGGGCAATGTTGCCGGTCATATACGGAGCAGGAAAAACAGGTCAAGATATTCTGCGATTTCTGCGTTCCCGGGAGATCGAACCGGTTTGTTTCATCGATATTCGGGCCGGGCATATGCCTGTTCTGGATGGATTACAGGTTTTTTTGCCCGAGACGGCCTCTCTGCATGTGACCTGTCGTGAGGTCGAAGTCATCGTCGCCATTCACAACCCTGCCGTTTCTGTTTCAGCACTCGTTGAATTCTTGAAGGGGCTTGGCTTTTTGTATATGACCACGTACTTTGATTTCTGCCGTGCGCATGCATGGTTGCCAGAAAACGCCTATTGGCTCAACACAAACTTCGATTGGATTGCTGTCACACCATCGGTAACCAAAGCGGCACTTTTGTTTCAGGACGATTCCAGCAAACGTACATTCTCGCAGCTTGTCGCGTTACGCCGGTTCGGCAATTATCAAGACCTGTCGCCTCCCGATATTGCCAGACAGTATTTTCCCGAAGATGTACCACCTTTGCCGACTCCCGTTCGTCTGATCGATTGCGGAGCCTTCGTGGGAGATACTGTACAAAACTTTGTTGCAAATGGTATTTTATTGGACAGTATTCTGGCTTTCGAACCTCACCCTGACCATTTCAAGACACTTTGTACCGTATTGGAAAAGATGAACCAAGGTCAAGCCAGGCAGGCCGGAGTCTGGAGTGGAACGAATCGCTTGAATTTTTCTCCTGAAGGGAGCGGTAGTGCGCATCTCTCCCCGTCCGGGGATCGTGTCATTGACGTGGTTTCCCTGGATGATGCGGCCATGGCCTTTGCTCCCACTCTGATCAAGATGGATATCGAAGGTGCCGAATTGGAAGCTTTGCAAGGAGCCAGAATTCTGATCGAACGGTATCGACCGCGTTTGGCGATCAGTGTTTATCATACTGTAGATCATTTATGGTCCATTCCCCTTTTTCTGGCAGAATTATCTCTTGGTTACCGTTTTTATCTTCGTTGCCATGCCCATAACGGTTTTGATACAGTTCTCTATGCGGTTGCTTCATAAGGAATGTGTCAATGAAAATGAAGCACATTCCGGAACGAGTCAGGCAATCTGCTTTCAGTGATCCAGATCTTGAGGAGTTGCTTATCGGACAGT
>JADGCJ010000081.1 GCA_015229045.1 Magnetococcales bacterium | reverse complement strand
GGCGAAGCCCTGACAAAGGCTTTCATGTCCAGGCCTTTCTTGAGGGGGTACTGAACAGTTACACATCCCTTGGATATGGACACGGTTCAGCACCCCCCCCATCACACCAGCGCCACATCCCCGGCCACCACGCGGCTCACCGATCCATCATCCTCCCGACGGACAAGAAGAAAACCATCCGGATCCATATCCAGGGCCGTACCGATAAACTTCTCCTTCAAGAGATTGACTTCGACCCGGCGCCCCTGGATTTGAGCCAGCGCCAACCATCGCTCCCGAACCCCGGCAAACCCCTCCTGCCGATAGCGCTCATGCCATGTCTCAAAACGGTGCAGAAAGCCGACCAGCAGGTCGCGACGCAAAGGCATCGGTACCACGGCCACCGCTCCGGCGGATGGCGTATAAACATCGGCCAGACCAATGGCGATGCCCTGCAACTCCGGCGGAAACAGAGCCGTCGTCATGTGGACATTCAAACCGACACCCACCACGACATAGTGAACCTGATCCATCTCGGCACCCATCTCGGTCAGGATGCCGGCCAGCTTGCGACCC
Source organism: Magnetococcales bacterium (assembly GCA_015229045.1). Next base: position 13,809 of record JADGCJ010000081.1, on the reverse strand, counting down.
CGCAACAACAAGTCATTGGGCCACTTGATGGTCACCTCGGCAAATCCGGCCTCCTGAACCGTCTCGGCCAACGCCAACCCCGCCAAGAGGGTCAACTGAAAGGTCCGATTCGGACTCATCCGGGGTCGCAACACAAAGGAGAAAGAGAGGTTCACCCCGGGCGGCGAAAGCCACTGTCGCCCGAGACGCCCCCGCCCCCGGGTCTGACTCTCGGCGACGACAACCGTTCCTTCGGGAACACCCGCCCGCGCCAGGGTGACCGCCTCTTCGTTCGTCGAACCCACTTCGACCCGATGGTGGTAACGACCCGCCCGAAACAGCCCCGCCGACAGCAGGGGGGCAACAGCCTCCCGGGTCAATACATCGGGTTCGCGCACCAGGCGATATCCTTTTCCGTGTCTGGATTCAATCAGATAACCATTCTGGATCAACGCCCGGATCCGTTTCCAGACCGCCGCCCGGGAGACGCCCAACCGCTCGCCCAGACTCTTTCCCGACAGGCAGGCCCCACGCGCCGCCCGCAATTCGGCCAGCAGATCAGGCATCGTCGTCGATGAGCAACGAGACATCCTTGCTGGTGGCACTGCGGGTGATCGCCCCGACGGAGATCAGATCAACGCCCGTCTCCGCCACGGCACGCACCTTGTCCAGAGTCATGTTGCCGCTGGCCTCCACCAGGGCCTGGCCACCGACGAGCTGCACCGCCTTGGCGATGCCAGGCAGGTCCATGTTGTCGAGCAGGACGGCATGCACCCCCACATCCAGGCACTGCCGAACCTGATCCAGGGTTTCGCACTCCACCTGGATGCGCAGCAGATGGTGGACGGTGGCACGTATCTGCTCGACAGCCTCTTTTACCCCTCCGGCCAGGGCGATGTGATTCTCCTTGACGAGGACACCGTCATCGAGACCCATGCGATGGTTATGCCCCCCGCCGACCCGCACCGCATACTTTTGCATCAGACGCAGACCAGGCACGGTCTTGCGCGTGTCGACGATGCGGGCGTTGGTGCCCGAGATGCGCTCCACATACTGGCGGGTCAGGGTGGCAACACCTGTCAAATGCTGGAAAAAGTTGAGCGCCACCCGCTCTCCGGTCAGGATGCCTCGCGCCGGTCCCTGGACCGTGCAGATGGTATTGCCGGCCATCGCCCCGCACCCCTCCTGGATCGTCGGCAACATGCGCACCCGGGAATCGACCAGTTGAAACACCTCGGCCATCACCGACAGGCCACACACCACCAGATCCTCACGCGCCACCAGCCTGGCCTTGACAACCTGGCCAGCCCCCAAAAGCGCATTGGTGGTCACATCCCCCCGGCCCACATCCTCGGCCAGGGCGTTTTTGACGATCTCCAACCAGGGGAATGTCATCTCTCCCTCCGCAAGGCGCGAATCCGTTCCAAGGCCTCGGCCAACCCCTGACGCTGCTCCTCCATGGAGCGCTGTTTGGTACGCTCCTTGTCGATCACGTCGGGTTTGGCTTTGGCGAGAAAATTGTCATTGCTCAACTTGCCCAGCACCCGCTGGAGATCCCCTTCCACCCGGCCGATGGCCTTTTCCAGACGCGCCTCTTCGGCATCCAGGTCAATGATTCCGGCCAGCGGGATGAACAACCGCAATCCCTGAACCACGCCGGTGGCACACCCCGTCGGGGTCTCCCCAACCACTTCACTCCAACTCGACAGCCGCCCCAGGGAGATGATCACCTCCTGATGGCGGCGTACATGCCCGACGGCCCATGCTTCGCCCGTGATCACCACGGCGAGGGGTTGCCCGGGTGGCAAATCCATCTCGGCGCGAATGGTGCGCACCGCCGTGATGAAGGCCATCACCCACTCCATCTCCGCCTCGGCCTCCGCATCCAGACGGGCGGGATCGGAGGTCGGCCAGGGAGCGAGCATGAGAGTCTCGCCACGCCGACCAGCCCCTGGGGCCACCTTTTGCCACAGCTCTTCGGTGATGAACGGCATCAGTGGGTGGAGCAGACGCAGAGCGGTCTCCAGGACATCGAGCATGGTCGAGCGCACGGCCAGCTGGCTCTCCTCGCTCACCGTCTTGCCATACAGGGTCGGCTTGACCAGCTCCAGGTACCAGTCGCAATAGTGCGCCCACAAAAAGTGATAGAGGGCATGGGCGGCATCGTTGATGCGGTAGTCGTCCAGGGCGCGCCCGGTCTCATCCACCAGGCGCTGCAGGCGGGAGAGGATCCAACGATCGGCGACCGAAAGGGGCAACGTCGCCCCGCCAACTCCACACGCCCGACCGGCCGTGTTCATCAACACAAAGCGGCTGGCATTCCACAGCTTGTTGCAAAAATTGCGATACCCTTCGATACGCCCCAGGTCAAACTTGACATCGCGCCCCTGGGTCGCCAGGCTCGCCATGGTGAAACGCAGGGCGTCGGTGCCAAAAGGAGGAATCCCCTGCGGAAACTCCTGGCGCGTCGCCACCTCGATCTTCCGGGCCAAATGCGGCTGCATCATGTCGCGGGTGCGCTTGGCGACCAGATCCCCCAGAGCGATGCCATCGATCAAGTCGAGCGGATCGAGAATATTGCCCTTGGATTTGCTCATCTTCTGGCCTTCGCCATCGCGGATCAGGCCATGGATGTACACCTCCCGGAAGGGTACATCGCCGACAAACTTGAGTCCCATCATGATCATCCGCGCCACCCAGAAGAAGATGATGTCAAAGCCGGTGACCAAGACATTCGTCGGATAGAAGCGGGCCAGATCCGGGGTCTTTTCCGGCCAGCCGAGGGTCGAAAAGGGCCACAATGCCGAAGAAAACCAGGTATCGAGGACATCCGGATCCTGGGTCAGGGGCTGCGCCTGGCCGTAGTGCCGTGTCGCTGCCGCAGCGGCCTCCTCCTCACTGCGACCGACAAACACATGACCATCCGGACCATACCAGGCCGGAATGCGATGTCCCCACCAGATTTGCCGCGAGATGCACCAGTCCTGAATGTTGCGCATCCATTCAAAATAGGTCTTTTCCCAGTTGCCGGGCACAAAGCGGATGCGGCCCGACTCGACGGCACGGATCGCCTCCTCTGCCAGGGGTGCCGTCTTCACAAACCACTGATCGGTCAGGTAGGGTTCCACCACGCTTTTGCTCCGGTCGCCGCGTGGCACCATCAGTTTGTGGGGTTCCACCTTTTCCAGCAGGCCGAGCGCTTGCAGATCCTCCACCACCCGCGCCCGGGCAACAAAACGATCCAGACCCCGGTAGGCGGCAGGCACGGCATCATTGAGCGTGGCGTTATCATTGAGAATGTTGATCTTTTCCAGACCATGCCGCTCCCCCATGGCATGGTCGTTAAAATCGTGGGCCGGGGTGATCTTGACGCAGCCGGTACCAAACGCCGGGTCGACATAGGCATCGGCGATGACGGGAATGTCGCGTTCCGCCAGGGGCAGCCGCACTTTCCGCCCGACCAGATGCCGATAGCGCTCATCCTCGGGGTGGACCGCCACAGCCGTATCGCCGAGCATGGTCTCCGGCCGGGTGGTCGCCACCACCAGATGACCCGAGCCATCCGCCAGGGGATAGCGCATGTGCCAAAGGTGCCCCTCCTCCTCCTCGGCAACCACCTCCAGGTCCGACACCGCCGTCAGCAACACCGGATCCCAGTTGACCAGGCGTTTGCCGCGATAGATCAACCCCTCCTCGTACAGGCGGACAAACACCTCGGTCACCGCCCGCGACAGACCCGGGTCCATGGTGAAGCGTTCCCGCGACCAGTCGCAGGAGGCCCCCAGACGCCGCAACTGCCGGACGATGGTGCCGCCCGAGCTGTTGCGCCACTCCCAGACCCGGCGCACAAACCCTTCCCGACCCAGATCGTGGCGGGTACGCCCCTCGGCCTCCAACTGCCGTTCGACCACCATCTGGGTGGCGATACCGGCATGGTCTGTCCCCGTCTGCCAGAGGGTTGTCTCCCCCCGCATGCGATGGTAGCGGACCAGGGCATCCATAAGGGTGTCTTGAAAGGCGTGCCCCATGTGCAGATTGCCGGTCACGTTGGGGGGGGGAATCATGATGCAGTACGCCCGACTCTCCCCCTCCTGCTGACGCGGGGCAAAGTATCCCCGGCTCTCCCAAACGGCATTCCAGTGTCGTTCCACACCCGATGGTTCGTAACTTTTTGACAACTCTTCAGCCATGACCCCTCATCACCGTGCGCACGGTCCTTCCCTCAGCCCAGTCGACAAACGCCACCGGCAGAGAGGCAACCCTCACCTCTTCCACCCCCCACACCAGCACGCAACCCTGTCTCCACTCATTTGCCTTCACGAATCTGGGCAATCTCCTGGCGGATGGCCTCTTCCAGCATGCCGGGCAACAGCTCTTCCAGCATGGTCCGGGCCAGATCACCGACCAGCCGTTCCACCCTCTCGCCGAATGCCGCCCGCAACAACTCCGGCGAGGGAAGATCGCCCGGTGTTTCGGCACTCCCGCCCCTCTCCCCCACTCCAGCCATAGGGAGGTCATCGGTCCTCTTTTCGCTGCTTTCGATATCCACAGACTGGACTGCGAGGGGGGGGGCCTCGACCGGAACGGCAACGATGGCAGGCTCCGCCACGGCGACCTGTGTCCCTGCCACGGCCAGCACCCCCGCCGCAGCCAGTGCCCCTGCCGCAACTGCCGCCGAGGCCAGTTCATCCTCGGTCAAAGGTCCATCCCCAGCCAGCTTCTCGGGCACCTCGCTCACCGAGGCAGCGCTCGCTGCCGCTGCGTCGGCCAATGCCGCCGAGGCCAGCTCATCCTCAGTCAGGGGCAGCTCCGCAACCAGCTTCTCGGGCACCTCGGGCACCACCGTGTCGTCGGACATCTCTTCATCGGCGGGTGCCGCCTTGTCAAGCACCTCTTCCTCGGCAGGTATCGCCGAGGCCAACTCCTCCTCGGTCAAGGGTTCATCCCCGGCCAGCTTCTCAGGTACCTCGGGCACAGCGGTCTCACCCAGTAATTCGGCCTCCTCAAGCACCGCCGAGGCCAGCTCATCCTCGGTCAGAGGTTCATCCCCGGCCAGCTTCTCGGACACCTCGGGCACAGCGGTCTCACCCAGTAATTCGGCCTCCTCAAGCACCGCCGAGGCCAGCACCTCCCCGGTCGCATCCAACCCATCCGCATCAGGCGCAGCTTGCTGCAACTCGGGGGCTGTCTCAACCGGCACCGAGCCCGCCAGAAGGTCACCACCCTCGCCCCTCTCCCTGGGCGGGTCAGGCTCACCCACCAACGTATCAAGGGCCAACTCCAGAGGCTCTCCCTCCTCTGCGCCCGCCAGACTGGTCAACTCCAGGGGTTCCTCCTCTGCCAGGCCCTCCGCTGCCAGCAGCTCCTCTTCGGCCAACAGCTCCTCCTCGCTCAACTCAGCCGCTGCCGGGGTCGCCGCGCCGGCCAGATCGGCCAGCTCCAGAGGCTCCTCTTCCGCCAGGCCCTCCGCTGCCAGCAGCTCCTCTTCGGCCAGATCGGTCGAGGTGGCGCCAGCAGGCTCCACCAGCTTGTCGATGGGCAGTTCCAGGGGTTCTTCATCGTCCACGGCGGGGAGATCCCCGACAAGGGCCGCCTCCACGGCGAGGACATCCAAGGTGTCGGGTTCCTGTTTTTCAGCGTCTGGCGATACCTCTGTAGCAGCACTCTGTTCGGGGGAGGCCGTATCCACAACAACGGATGGATCTTCATCAGGGGGGAGTGCTGCCGCAGCCGCAGGCTGTGCGGCACTCTCCTGGTCAGCCACAAGGGCAGCGACCGTCGCTGCCGCCGCCATGGTCACCGCAGCAGCCACCGCCACCGATTCGGGCTTCGCCGCCACCACAGACACCGGCTCCGACACTGCCTGCGCTGCCACCTCCGGCGTTGCCACAGGCACATCAGCCACCGGCATCACCGCAGATGCAACCGTTGGCATCGCCGCCCCCCCTTTGGACGCACCTCCGGCCACGGCCCGCTCTGCCCTGACCTCCATCAAAGTGGAGATATCGGCCTGTTCGGGGGGATCTTCGTCCAGAATCTCCTCCAGGGAGGCAAGGATCTCCTCCATGGTGGGCGTCCCATCAGCCGTCAGAGGCGATGACGCACCACCCTTCCGAATGGACTCTTGCGCAGGACTCCGGTCACCTGGCATGGCTGTTTCCTCTTTTTTCTGGCGTTTTTCTAATATTGCAACACGTTTTCTACGTTTCTTGCCGCCTGCCTTGTTCCGTGACCGCTTTTTACCCATCTTTCACCCTTGGCCCGCTTCCGGAGGGGAGTCACCACCCCATCTTCAGCCGGATCGTATCCATGACAGAGTGGAAAAAGCCACCTTTTTCAATGGTGCGATCAGCCACGGCCGGCCGCACCAACAACTCCTTCTCGCCGAGGCTTACCACCAGGGTGCCAATCTGATCACCCTTTTTGATGGGGGCGTTCAGAGGCTCCTGAAACTTCAGGCCCACCTCCAGGGCGGCCCGATCCTTGCGCAGAACCGTGACCACCAACGGCTCGGCCACCGTCACCTCCACCGACTCTTGATCACCTTTCCAGACCCGCAATTTTCGCACCGTTGCCCCCACCTCGAACAGGCGCACCGTCTCGAACATGCGGTTGCCATAACGCAACAGACGCAAGGCCTCCTCTTCCCGAATCTTGGAGTTTTTCGCCCCCATGATCACGGCTCCGAGACGTTGACCCTCCTTCTCGCTGGTGGCGATCAGACAATAGCCGGCGTCTGCCGTGTGTCCCGTTTTCATGCCGGTGATGGAGGGATCCCGCCAGAGCAGGCGGTTGCGATTGTACTGGCGAATACCATTGAAAGTATACTGCTTTTCCTGGAAAAAGTGGGTATACTGGGGAAACTTCTTGGTAATGGACTGGGCCAGGAGAAACAGGTCGCGCGAAGTGCTGTAGTGTTCGTTATCCGGCAATCCCGAAGGGTTTTGAAAATGGCTGTTGGTCATTTTCAACTCCCTGGCCTTCAGATTCATCATGTCGGCGAACCCCTTCTCCGAGCCACCGATGTGTTCGGCCACCACCATGCAGGCGTCGTTGCCACTCTGCACGGCGATCCCCCGGATCAAGTCCTCCAGGGCCACCAGCTCCCCCACCTTGACAAAAGTCTTGGAGCCTCCGACCCGCCAGGCCTTTTCACTGACCGGCAATTTGGTCTCCAGGGTCACCTCGCCATTGGCCAGGGCGTCGAACACCAGATGGAGGGTCATCACCTTGGTCAGCGAGGCCGGATCCCGGCGTGCATCGGCGTTCTGCTCGTGGAGAATGGCCCCGGAGTCAATGTCGCCGAGGATACTCGACTCTCCCTGGACCGACTCCGCCTGCTCCTGGCTGTTGCCGCCATGACCCGCGCCGCCGCCACTGTTGGCGGCATTGGGAGGCGTGACATGACCGCTCCCCTTGGCGGGGGTGTTGGCAGCCAGGAGCGGCCCGGCACAAAGCATGGTGACCAAAGTTGCAAAGGTCAACAGCTTGACAAAGATATGGGTCTTTTTCGGGCACATGGTTCAAACCCGCCATTTCGTCCGTGTTATGGTTGGTTCCCATTTCGGGCCAACACCCTATTCCACAATGATGCGTCCTTCACCAAAACCTCGAGCAACCAGGGTCTCCACCCATGTATCAGCCGTTTCAACGCTTGGAAACGGCCCCAGGCGGACACGATAAAAGGTCTCTTCTCCCACCTTGGCCTTGCGTATATGAATTTGCGCAAGCTTTTCCAGCGCCCGGGCCAATTGATCAGCCTTCTGCTGCGAACGAAACGCCCCAATCTGAATGAAAACCCCCACCACTTCGGGTCGGGTCTGCGTAACCTTGCGCACCATGCCCGGCGGCGGCTCGATCGCCTCCACCTTGACCAGGGCCGTGCCCGCTTCGTTGAACCCCAAGGCCGTGGCCGCACCCCGGGAAAGATCGATCAGCCGGTTTTTGACAAAAGGGCCACGGTCATTGATGCGCAACACCGCCTGCCGACCATTTTTCAGGTTAGTCACCTGCACCACGGTATGCAAGGGGAGGGTAGGGTGGGCAGCGGTCAGATCGTCTTGATCGTAGGGCTCCCCGGCAGCGGTGGCCCGCCCGTGAAAGTAGTCCCCGTACCAGGAGGCAACCCCCTTTTCCACATACTCCCTCGCGCTCGGCATGGGAAAATAGGTCACCCCGAAAATGGTGTAGGGAGGATGCAGGCGCAGCGCACCCCCTGGATGTTTGTCATCCACTTTCGTTTCCACCACGGGGGGGGGTGGCTTCTGGTCAACCACCTCAGCCGGCTGCCGGGTTGTACATCCGGCGAACAGCAACGCCACAACCACCCACGCGGTCATGCCCACAACGCGACACCAATCCCTGGCAAGCATCCCTCTATCCATGTCAACTCACATCGCCCGGGTGACCCCCAGTGCCAACTCCCGCACCACCATGGCAAACCTGCGGGAACGATTCCATCGGGTCACAACACGAAAATTGTGAAACGCCACATAATAACGAGGACCACTCTCCTCTTCCAGCATGATCAGGGCAGACTCTTCATCCGGGTCCGGTTCATGCTGTCCGGAAGCCACTCTCACCCCCTGCGCCGACCACTCCCGCCATGGTCGCATGTTTTCTACATCCGGGGAAACCATTTTGTCCAGAGTCTCGCTCTTCTTCACGGGCAGAACGTACGATCCGCCGGTTCGCCAGCCATTGCCACGCAAAAACGAGGCAATGGAGGCCAGGACATCATCCGTATCATCAAAAACATCGCGCTTGCCATCCCCGTCAAAGTCGACCGCATAACGGCGCAGCGTTCCCGGTATCATTTGCACCTGACCCATGGCACCGGCATAAGACCCGGTGGGGTCTCGCGGATCCCAACCCTCTTCCCGACACAGGAGCAGAAACTGCCGCAACTGGTCCTGATAAAAAACAGCGCGACGCGGATATTCGTTGGCCAGGGTAAACAGCACCCGCAAAATGGGATGCCTGCCGGTGTTGGTGCCAAAATGACTCTCAATGCCCCAAAGCGCGATCAAAAACTCCCCGGGTACACCAAAGTGGGCCGTGATCTGCTGCAACAACGTGTGGTGTTGCAAAAAATGGATACGCCCCTGGGCAATGACCCGTTTATTGACAAACATCCTCCTGTAGACATGGTAGGGTTTGGCCTCGGCCTGGCGCTCCATCAGGGCGATGGCCGGTCGGTAGGTGACCAGGTTGGCAAAGAGACGATTCAGCCACCCCCGATCGAGACCATCCTGCTCCACCCAGGAGCGCATCCACGGATGAAGGTCCAGGACATCCTCTTCGCACCACCCCCGTCCGGTCGACCACAGCCACAGGACAGCACCCCCCGCTCCACCCAGCCACTGCCGCCGGGTGACACCACAGAGCGCCGCCCTGGTCGTCATCACCGATCCCGGATCGGTCAAATCCTTGATCGCCACCGGGGAACGGTTCATTTTGATCGCTCGATACATGGATAGTCTCGGCAAAGAGTGACACATCCCTGACTGCCCGATGACCATGATAAATCGCTGTCCTGTCTCCGATTCCCACTGGATCATACAACAAGAAACCGAGCATGAAAACCGTTTTCCCCGCTGCCACTTCCTTCCTGCGTTCCCTGACAGGCAGACATTTACCGGCATCCGCCGCTGTCTCTCTGTCCTATCGTTTGCGCCACCTTCTTCCCCATTATCGGCGACATCTGGGAAAATTTGGCGTCGGTTTTCTGCTGCTGGCCGCCACCAGCCTGAGTGCCGCCTCCATCCCTTATGCCATGAAACGCACCACCGAAGCCCTTCTGGCCAGGGAGTCTGCGACTGTCATGGCCGGTTTTGCCCTCCTGTTGATTGTTCTGGCCCTGGTCAATGGGGCCTTTCGCATTGCCGGTCGGGTCCATATCTTCGGGATTGGTCGGCAGGTCGAGTATGACCTGCGCAACGACCTCCACCGCCAGATCCTCCACCTCGACAACACCTTCTTCGACCACGAACGCACCGGCGATCTGGTCTCCCGCTGCACGAATGACATCACCTCGGTGCGCATGTTCATCGGGCCGGGTTTTCTTCAGGTGTGCAACACCATCATGGTCTACCTGACCGTCCTGCCGATCATGGCGGGACTGGATCCCTACCTGACGCTCATGGCCCTGCTCCCGTTTCCCCTTGTCCTGTTGCTGGCCCGGTTCCTGACGGGCCGTCTTTACCGTCTGAGCCGGACCGTGGCCGACCGTTTTGGTCACACCTCCAGTTTCGTTCAGGAGTCGATTGCCGGCATGGCGGTCCTGCGCGCCCACGCCCAGGAGGAGAACTGGCGCGACCGCTTCGCCACCACGGCCCAGACCTTGTACATCGACCAGATGCGCCATGCCCGCCTGCAAAGCCTCTTCGCCCCCCTGATGACCTTCGGCGGTGGTCTCGGCGCCTGGATCATCCTGGCCATGAGCGGCCCGGAGGTGGTCTCCGGACGCCTGACCATCGGTGACTTTGTCGCCTTTTCCGGCTATCTGGTCCAGCTGGTCTGGCCAACGGTGGGACTGGGCTGGATCCTGACCGTCCTGCAACGCGGCTTCGTTGCCCTGGAACGCATTGGGCGAATCCTGGACACCAAACCGGCCATCCCCTCCACCCTGGCGGCGGCCAGTCAGCCATCCCCCACGACCGCGCGGGATCTCTCTCCGGAAGAGGCACAGAGGTCTCTCCCCTTTCAGGGCCACGTGCGCGTCGCACAGCTCACCTTTCACTATCCGGGTACGGCCTCCTCACCTCGGGCCGCTCCCATCCTGAAGGGGATCGACATGGAGCTGCAACCTGGTCAGTTCGTCGGTCTCGTCGGACGGGTCGGCTCCGGAAAATCGACCCTTTTGAACTGTCTGGCACGCCTCTATCCCGTGCCTGCGGGGAGCATTCACATCGATGGCATGGAGCTGGGCAGCATCGACGAACAACGCCTGCGCCGCCATCTGGCCATGGTCCCCCAGGAGAGCATCCTCTTCTCCACCACCATGCAGGAGAATCTTCTGTTCAGCATGCCGGATGCCCCGGAAGAGAGGGCCTGGCATGTCGCCAGTCGCGCCCATATGGATGCCGAGATTCGCGCCTTCCCCTCGGGCATGGCGACCTTGGTCGGCGAACGGGGCATCACCCTCTCCGGCGGACAGCGCCAAAGAACGGCTCTCGCCCGCGCCCTGGCCCTGGATCCCTCCATTCTCCTCCTCGACGATGTCTTTTCCAGCGTCGATGCCCAAACCGAAGAGAGCATCCTGGAACGAATCCGGCAGGAAAACCGGCAGCGCACGACCGTCATGGTGTGCCACCGTGTCGCCGCCCTGCATCAGGCCGACCAGATTTTTCTGCTCGACCAGGGGAGCATCGTCGCCCGTGGCACCCATGCCGAATTGATCGACACCTCACCTCTTTATCAGGATTTGCACCACACCATGCTGCGCCATCAGGCCCTGGAGGCCCTGCAATGACCTCGCATCTGGCCACCGATACCGACGAGACCACCTACGGCCCCCTCGACCGACAAATCCTGATCCGTTTCCTGGGTTATGCCCGTCCCTATCTGGCCTGGATCCTGGCGGCCATCGCGTTGCTGTTTCCGGTCATCCTGGTCCAGCTCGCCCAGCCCCTCCTGGTCCGCCATGCCGTCGATCACCACCTGGCCACCGGCAACATGGAGGGCTTTGGCTGGCTATTGGCCGGGTTTTTCGCCTTGATCGCCCTGCAACTGGTCGGCAGCTATGGTCAGTCCTTTGTCAACAACATTCTCGGACAACGGGTGGTGCGCGATCTGCGTCAGGATTTGTTTGCCCATTTGCTGCGGCAGGATGCCGCCTTCTTCAATGCCCATGCCACGGGGCGCCTCACCAACCGCCTCACCAACGACACCGAGGTGGTCAGCCAGATGGTCAGCGCCGGCCTGATCAATCTCCTGGGGGATACCCTGCTGCTGCTGGGCATCGCCGGCAGCATGATTCTGCTCTCACCCCGGCTGTCGCTGGTGGCGCTCGGCACCATGCCCATCCTGATTCTGGGAACGCTCTATGTGGCACGTCATCTGCGCGTCGCCCTGCGCAACGGGCGTCTGCTCCAATCACGCATGGCCGGTTCTCTCGCCGAGGAGATCGACGGGCATCAGGTCGTTCGTCTTTTCCAGCGTCAACAGCGCAACCAGAATGCCTTCGATCGCCTCAACACCGACTTTCTGCGCAGTGCCTTGCGCAGCAATTTTCTGGAGGCGTTTCAGTTCACCTTTGTCGAGGGGATGGCCACGGTCACCATTGCCCTGCTCTTCTGGTATGGCGGCTTCATGCAGGGATCTTCGCAGGAGATCTCCATCGGCACCCTGGTGGCCTTCATCGATTATCTGCGGCGCATCTTTTTTCCCATCCGCGATCTGTCGACCAAATTCACCACCCTGCAAGCAGCCATGACCGCCCTGGAACGCATCTTCGACCTGCTCGACACCCAGCCCAGAATCGTCGACCCCGACACCCACACGCCCCAACCGGAGATTCGCCACGGCGGGGTCCACTTCCAGGGTGTGTCTCTCAATTATGGCCGGGAGACGATCCTGCATGGCATCGACCTGGAGGTGCGCCCCGGCGAAAAAATCGCCCTCGTGGGTCCAACGGGCGCCGGCAAGAGCAGCCTGGTCAAGCTCCTCAACCGCACCTGGGATCCGACCCAAGGCCGGGTGACCATCGATGGCGTCGATGTGCGACAGATTCCTCTGGCACAACTGCGCCGTCTGGTCGGGGTGGTCCATCAGGAGACCTTCCTCTTCGCCGGCACCTTTCTGGAGAACATCACCCTGCTCGACCCGACCATCTCCCAGAAACGCGCCGAGGAGGCTGCCGAGCAAGCGGGCATCCTGGCATGTTGCCGCGACCTGCCCAAAGGGCTGCACACCCCCATCGCCGAACGGGGCAACAACCTCTCCGCCGGGCAACGCCAGCTCCTTGGCATCGCCCGTGTCCTGGCCGCCAACCCGCGCATCCTGATCCTCGACGAAGCCACCAGCTCCGTCGATACCATCAGCGAGCGCTTCCTCCAGGAGGCGATGGTCCGTCTCATGACCAAACGCACGGCCATCGTCATCGCCCACCGTCTGAACACCATCCTGCACATGGACCGGATCGTCGTCATCGCCGGGGGGCGCATCGTCGAATCGGGCACCCACGCCACCCTCCTCGCCCAGCAAGGGATGTATGCCCGTCTGTACACCTTGCAGTTTCAGGAAATAGGGAAGCCGTGCTGACGCAAAAAAGACCAACCAGCGGTTTTTTTACTTGCCCTTTTCTTTCTTCTTCGCGGTGGTTTTGGTTTTCTCGGCTTTTTTGGTTTTGCTGGCCTTGGCGGTTTTGGTCGTTTTCGCAGTCTCTTCGCAGGCATCCGTGGCAGCCGGTTTCTTGCAGCCACGTCTGGTACTCTTCTTGGCGGTGGTGGTCTCCGGATTGGCCGATTGCGCAACCAGGGTGAAGGGTTCGGCGGCCTCTGCATCAGCCTTGGCGCCGTGGGCGTGTGCCTCGCGCTCCAGCTCCCGATCAACCTGGCGCGACGCCTCGGCCCAGTGCTCCTCACCCCTGCCCTCGGGACGACCCGACTGCTCCCACAGGTCATGGGCCTTTTGCCGAATCCGCTCTTCACGACTGAGTTTGTTCATTAAAAATCCCCCTGCAAAGTGAATCGACATCGGTTCCAACTCTCCGACTCTCGGGTCTGATTTTAGCAAATCTTTTGCCAAAATTCGTAACTATTCAGTACCCCCCCCAGGGCAATCGCATTTGAAATTGGCACACCCGAGGCCATGATCGCTTTTTGGCAT
>JADGCJ010000080.1 GCA_015229045.1 Magnetococcales bacterium | reverse complement strand
GCTTCGCCCCGAACCCCACCAGGAGGAAGGGCACAGCCCTTCCTCCTGGACCTCCTACCCAGTCTTTTAATAATTTTTATTCTTATTCTTATTCTTATTCTTATTTTTCAGCCCCCTGCGCCAGAGGAATCAAATGCAGCGAACCATGCCGCACACCCGGCCTGGCCATGATCTCCCCGGCAAAATGGCGCACCTCGGCAACGGTTCCCCGCAAAATGACCGTCTCCATGCAGTTGTCCTGATCGACATGAACGTGCATCGTCGAGAGGGCCAGATCGTGACGGGTATGCTGGTGTTCGGTCAGGCGACGCGACAGCTCCCGCTCATGGTGGTTGTAAATGTAGGTCAAACTGCCCAGACAGGGGCCAGTATTCACCTCCTCCATCCGCTCCCGGGCCAGAAGATCACGCACCAGATCACGCATGGCCTCGGAGCGATTGCCATAGCCCCGGGCGACAATATACCGATCAAAGGTTGCCGCCAGGTCGTCATCCATCGATATGGTCAAGCGCTGCATCGTCGGCCCCCTCCTTGAAAAACCAACCACAACCCCCACGGATGGAAAAAGCCCCTCCCCACCCTCCGAATCATGACAATCGCACGATGCCCCTCACGATACATCACGTGAAACACAAAAAATATCGTTTGGCTTGCCAACACGTCTCCTTTCATAGTATGAAGAAATTTCCATTCTTCATACGCAGGTGAAGGAAACCCATGTCATGCACATGTCAGACGCCTTGATCAGCCCGGCAGTGGGTGGCACCTTCTGGATGGCTGCGGCCACCGCCCTCTCCCTGGTCGGCAAACGCCTCGATCCGTCCGCCTCGACCGGAGAGGGCATCGACTCTCCCGTACCGCTCACAGGCATCATGGGTGCCTTTGTTTTTGCAGCCCAGATGATCAATTTTGCCATTCCCGGGACTGGTTCGAGCGGTCATCTGGCCGGGGGCATGCTGCTGGCCATTCTGTTGGGACCGCACCAGGCACTCCTGGCCATGGCCGCGCTCCTCACCATCCAGGCCCTCTTCTTTGCCGATGGAGGGTTGCTCGCCCTGGGCTGCAACATTGTCAACATGGCCGTGATCCCCTGCTGGATCGTTTACCCTTTGCTGTTTCGACCTCTTGTTGGCCAGGCGTTGCCGCCGTCGTGGCGTTGGCGCGTCGCTGTCCATCTCTCCGCCCTGCTCGCCCTCCTGCTGGGAGCGCTGGGGATCGTTCTGGAGACCACCCTCTCCGGCATGACCCTGCTGCCGTGGGGTCCATTCGCCCTGACCATGCTGGGGATTCATCTGGTCATTGGTCTGGTCGAAGGGGCCATGACCATCGTGGTGGCTGAGTATGCCCTGCGCGCGGGTCTGTTCCCTGCCGAGCCAAAATCAACCTCAACCCTGCCAGCGGTATGGATTGTCCTGGCCACAACCCTGTTTCTGGGCGGCATCGGCTCCTGGTTCGCCGCCCCAACCTCCGATGGCCTGGAATGGTCGATAAAACGCGTCGTCGGCAATCTCCCGCAATCGGAACAAAGCCCGACACCGGAACAGGGAGCAACCCTCCACACCATGGCTGCCCAATTGCAGAAGCATACCACAATCCTGCCCGACTATGGTGCCTCCAAACCCTGGGGCGAGCCGGATGCGAAAAAATCCTTCGCCGGCCTGCTGGGAGGCGTGTTGACCATACTCCTGGCGGTCGGCGCGGGGTGGGTGATGCGAAAAAAGAGGGCATGACAGGGTGATGGAGAGCCTGGCCCGGGGGGACTCCCCTCTGCACCATCTGCATCCTGGCATCAAATTGATCGCCACCGTGAGTTTCATCCTGGCTGTGGTCTCCCATCCACCGGATGCCGTCACCCCTTTGTTCCCCTATCTGGCGCTTCTGCTCCTGATCTGGGCCATGGCCGCCATACCGTCCAGACCCCTGCTGCGCAAACTGCGTCTGGCCACTCCCTTCGCCTTGACCCTGGGTCTGTTCAATCCCCTTTTGGATACGACTCCCTTTCCCTTGACACCCGACTGGACCATCCGGCATGGCTGGCTCACTCTCGCAGCCATTGTCCTGAAACTGCATCTGACCCTTGGGGCATCGCTGCTGCTCATGGCCACCACCCGTCTCGGCGACCTGACCGGGGTTGCCGCCCGACTGGGACTCTCCTCGCCTCTCCTCGCCACCCTGACTCTGCTCTATCGTTATCTGTTTTTGCTGGCTGACGAAGCTGCCAGCATGCGTCGATCCATCCGGCTGCGCACCCTTCACGACCGGCCCTTTTCCTGGCGCATCGCCGGTGCCCTGCTGGGACAACTGCTGCTCCGCTCCCGACAACGGGCGCAACGGCTCCATCTGGCCATGCTGGCGCGCGGCTTTACGGGACGCCTGCCCGCCTTGCCTCTTCCTCCCCTTCGGGGCCGCGATCTTTTTTATGGGGGCATCTGGATTGGCTTGCTGCTCGGTCTGAGGTACGCAGATCCTGTCCAACATCTGGGCAACATGCTGCTCGGAAGCGGACCGTGACCCCGCAACACCTCCCCCCCCGATCCATCGGTCTGCATGTGGAGGCGCTCCATTTTCGCTACCCGTCCGGGGTGGCAGCGATCCGGGATCTCTCCCTGCACCTGCCTCCGGGGGAGTCTCTGGGTCTGGTCGGCGCCAACGGAGCGGGCAAATCGACCCTGCTGTGGCTGCTGACCGGACTCCTGCTCCCGGAAAAGGGTCGGATTGTGTTGCAAGAGGCCACGGGCCACAGGCTCTCCACCCCCCTGCGTCACAGCGTGGGTCTCGTCTTCCAGGACGCCGACGACCAACTCTTCATGCCCACCGTGCTGGAAGAGGTCACCTTCGCGCCGCTCAACCGGGGATACGCACCTGAGGAGGCCATGCAGATCGCCGAGGCGTCTCTGACCCGCGTGGCGGCGTGGCATTTGCGGGATCGGGCGCCGTTTCAGCTCTCCGGCGGAGAGAAGCGGCGCGTCTCCCTGGCCGCCGTGCTGGCCGGAGAGCCGGAGATTCTGCTGCTGGACGAACCCGGCACCGGCCTCGATCCACGCGGACGCCGTGCGCTCATGACTCTCGTGGCCGGATTGCCGCAAACCCGCCTGCTGGCCAGCCACGATCTGGAGATGATTCTCGCCCTTTGTCCGCGTAGCATCGTCATGGATGAGGGAAAAATTGTCGCCGAGGGGGTGACGAAAGAGCTGTTGCAGGATGAGCGGCTCATGGAACGGACCGGGTTGGAGACTCCTCGAAGATTGCTGGCCTGTCCGCGTTGTGGGTATCGAACGTCATACCATCCAGGAAGTGGGTGAGGGAGATTGTGTCACGCCGGAGCTTTGCCGATTTTTTGGGATTGTCATTCGCATGTTTTGTCACGATCATGAACCAGCCCATTTTCATGCAGCCTATGGGGAGTATGAGGCTCTGATCGATATCACCACGTTGGAGGTATCGCGCGGCCATCTTCCCAAGCGGGCCTTGGCCCTGGTCACGGAATGGGCGATGGTACATCGCGAGGATTTGCAACGAGATTGGCAATTGGCACGCACCGGCAACCTACCGTTGCCTATCGAACCGCTGGAGTAGGGAGAATGACCATGACCTTACTGAGAATCCAAAAAGCGATCCCTCTTGCAGGATGTCATCTTCGCCTTTTCTTGACCGATGGCACTGAAATCGAGCGGGACGTAGGCCCACTGCTGCGCGGTCCCCTGTTCGATCCACTACGCAACGATCCGGCCTTGTTTGCCACTGTACGCGCCGAGGGAGGGGGGGTGGCATGGCCCAACGGTGCGGATTTGTGTCCCGACGTACTCATTTGGGGAGGTATGCCCCCCGTGTGGATCTCCTGATTCCATTCCGGCGTCTCCTTGCGTCGCTGCCTCTGGAACCCCGCACCGAGGTTCCAGAAGCAGGAAAAAATCAGGACTCAATCCCTCTTTCCCATGCCATCGGACGGACGTCGAGTCGGAACGATGCCACGGGCATGGTGAACAGGAGGCTACTTCTTGGCCAGCTCCTCGTCGATCACCCGTTTGTACTCGGACAGGGGACGCGCCCCGACCAGGGGAATGCCATTGATGAAGAAGGCCGGGGTGCCGCTGACACCCATGTTTTCGCCATCCTGGAGATCGCTCTGGATGCGGGCAGCATGTTTGCCGCTGGTGAGGCACTCGTTAAACTTGGTGGCATCGAGCTTTTGTTTGGCGGCCAGCTCTTTCAGGAGTGGAATTTCCGGATCGGCTTCGGTGGCGAACAGGGCATCGTGGAAGGCCCAGAACCCCCCCTGATCGGCAGCGCACTGCGCAGCCTCCGAGGCCTTGGCAGCCAGCGGATGGATGGGCAGCGGATAGTGACGAAACACCAGGCGTATCTTGTCCGGATACTGCTCGAAGAGTTTATTCAGGGTCGCTTGAATATTGCGACAATACGGGCACTGGAAATCGGAGAATTCAACGATGGTGATCGGGGCCTTGGCCGGACCCTTGGCCAGATCTTCCGGCCCCTTGACGGGGATGCGCGGTGCCTTGGGTTGCGGCAGGGTGACCTGGGCATGATATTTTTTGGCC
This sequence comes from Magnetococcales bacterium, assembly GCA_015229045.1. The sequence continues at coordinate 9,833 of JADGCJ010000080.1, read as the reverse complement.
AGATCGACCAGATAATGGGTTGCGGCCTGTTCGTTGGCACGGTTTTCCAGGAAACCACGAATGCGATCCTCCATACCCTTCCCCTGGTTGGGCAGACGCTCCTGGTTCATGGTGATGAAATCGGTGACCATCTTGTCGGTGACCGGCTCTTGTTTCTTGCTCACTTCATCGCGCAACTTCTCCAGGGTGATGCCGCGTTGTTTGGCCTCCTGGGCCATCATGTGGTCGGCCATCAGCTCCTGGACCTTCTGGACGCGCAGCTGGTAGAGCTGCTGCTCGATTTCGTAGAGACGACCGGCCAGGGATTTGTCCAACTCGGATTGGGTCAGTTTCCAATCACCGATGCGGGCGACCACCCCATCATCTGTGGCGCTGGCAGCCTGCGGAGAGGCCGCCCAGGCGATCAGCGCGAACGCCAGCAGCGTGAAAAGTCGGTTTCCCTTGTGCGGGGTGTTGCCCATTGTCATCATGGGTGTGATCCTCCTTGCGTTGTCAACGGGGGGCTGGAGCCGTACACGATGTCGGCCCGTTGGCGGAAGGCCGCCACCATGCGCTGGGTCACCGTACTGAACAGTGGCCCCATGGTGATGTCCAACAGCCGGTTCTTGAATTTAAAATCAATGCCAAACTCCACGCGCGTTCCCCCGGCGACAGGGGTGAAGACCCAGGAGTTCTCCAAATGCTTGAAAGGGCCGGAATGCAACGAAATCCGGATGCTCCGGCCCGGGACCAAAACATCCAACGTGCGAAATGTTTCGCGAAGACCCTTGAAGGATATGGTCATTTCTGCCATGAATTGCGTCTCGGTCACGTCATACTTGCGGGCCTGGACACACCAGGGCAAAAAGTGCGGATAACTGTCCATATCCACAACCAGGTCGTACATTTGCTGGGGGGTATAGGGTACGGTGGCGTTGACTTGATGTCGGGACATGCGGCACTCTCTTGGGCGTGTGGAGAAACAGGCTCAAACTCCTAGGGCGGGGCAATGAGGGTTTGGCCATACAAGACAAAGGCACGGTTGCGAAAGGCCTCCAGCATTTGCTTGGAAACCTGGGTGAAGATCGGTCCCAGGGTCACGTTCATGAGGCGGCTCTTGAATTTGAAGTCGATGAAAAAGTCGACGCGCGTCCCCTGGGCAACAGGGGTGAAGGTCCATTCGTTTTCCAAATGCTGGAACGGACCAGATCGCAACTTGACTTCCACCTTGCGTGACGGCACAAAGCGGTCCACAGTCTGGAAACTCTCGCGCATGCCCCGGAAGCTGATGGTCAGTTCAGCCACAAACTGTCTCTCCTCCTCGTTGAAGACCCGGGTCTTGGTGCACCAGGGAAGAAATTCAGGATATTTGCGCACGTCCAGGACCAGATCGTACATTTGCACCGGCTGGAATGGAACAATATCAGACAACTGGATGCGAGGCATGCGGCTACCTTCAACGAGCGTCCAGAGGGAAATGCGGACAAAGTCTGGTGTCCGAGTTGTTTTTTGGCGAGGAATCCAATATCTTCTTGCTCACTTTTTCGTTCAGGGTTCACCGATTGGCGGATGTTCCGCCGGTCGTGGCGGGGTCCGGTCGGAACGGCCCGGAACGCCATCAACGGGCCAATTGGCCATTTAAATTCAGGAGTCAAAGATGACAATCAAAGTCGGTATCAATGGGTTTGGACGTATTGGTCGCTGCGTGTTTCGTGCCATTGACAAGGATCCTGCATTCAAAAATATACAAATTGTGGCCATCAATGACCCGGCCCCGCGTGCCTCTCTCGTTCACCTCCTCAAGTATGACTCCATCTTCCGTACCATGGAAGGGGAGGTGAAGGAAACCGCCAATGGCATGTCTGTCAACGGCCGCGAAATCCGCTTCACCGGCGAAACCAAACCCGATGCCCTGAAGTGGAACGAGGCCGGTGTCGACTACGTCATCGAGGCTTCCGGACGCATGACCACGGGTGAAGCTGCCCAGCCCCATATCAAATCGGGCGCCAAGCGGGTGATCATCTCCGCTCCGGCCAAAGGGGGCGTCAAGACCTTCGTCATGGGCATCAACGAGCACGAATATGATCCCCGCCAGCATGTCGTGGTCTCCAACGCCTCCTGCACCACCAACTGTCTCGCCCCGGTGGTCAAGGTGATCCTGGAGAAGTTTGGTGTGCAGCGTGGCTTGATCACCACGGTCCACTCCTACACCGGCGACCAGCGCCTGACCGACATGCCCCACTCCGATCCGCGCCGTGCCCGTGCTGCCAACCTCTCCATGATCCCCACCAGCACCGGCGCCGCCAAGGCCATCGGCGAGGTGTTCCCCTCCCTGAAGGGCAAACTGGATGGCATGTCCCTGCGCGTGCCGACCCCCAACGTCTCCGTGGTGGACGCCACCATCATCACCGATAAAGAGACCAACGTCAAAGAGGTCCAGGACGCCCTCAAAGCCGGTACCAATCGCTACCTCGGCTACACGGACATCCCCCTGGTCTCCATCGACTTCCTGGGCGATCCCCGCTCCTCCATCGTCGACGGCCCCTCGACCTACGTCATCGGCAACACCGTCAAAATTCTCTCCTGGTACGACAACGAGTGGGGCTACTCCAACCGCGTTCTCGACCTGATCAACCACATGGCCGCACGCGAAGTCTGAGACTCGTGACCGCCAGAAAACCTCTCTCTGGCAACACCGGAGGGCCGTCGCTCGTTTCGGATGCCCTCCGGGTCAATTTGCGCAATACCGCCGTGGCGCAGGTCGCCATCGACCCGCGCCACGCGGTGTTGCAGCGCGTCGTTGCCGACTACACCGGCATCGGCGATGCCCTGCATATCCTCCTCAAAGAGCTGAACCACCCCTTTCGCAACTGGCCCTTGATCCTGCCGGAGCTGAAAGGGTTCGTGCTGAAAAACTGGTCCTTGTACGCCAACCATGCGTCGGGACCGGAGGCTTTTGATCTTTTTGTCGATTTCTTTCTTCAGGCCAGCGAAGGCAAAGAGACCCAGATACGTGATGCCCTGGAAGGGTTGACCGCCTTTCTGGAACAGGTGACCTCCCGGATCACACCCGGACATCTGGCCGCCTATGGCCCTGGTTTTGATCGTGTTTTACAGCGACTGACCCTGCTGCCCGGGCGTCACCTGTTCTGGCTGGTACAGAGTTACTACCCGCTGTCGCGCACCCTGGAACAGCTGCTGGTCGCCTGCCGACAGATGCCGTCACCACAAGCGACGGTACCGGATCCGCGCAACGTGCGCGACCTGCTCCGCCGCACCCTGGAGCTGTCCCACGACTATTGGCTGCAACGTCCCGATCCGGCGACTTTTTTCGCCCAGGATCAGGCTGATGCCGTGCGGGCGATCTCCCATCGAGCCCTGCGCGACCAGCAGGAGCGCCTGCGCACCATCCTGGCCGCCGACCGCGCACCGGAAAGCGGCGCAGCCGATGCCCTGGAGGCGGCAACCCGGCTGCTGGAACTGCCCACCTTTCTGGACGTGGTGCGCGGCTACCGGCAGGCCGCCACCGACCTGGGACGCCTGATCGCCAGCCAGACCTCTCCCATCGACACGGACAATCGCACCCTCGCCTTCCTGTTTCACATCATGGAGACCGAGGGACTCGGCCTGATCCACGAAGAGACCCTGCGCGAAATCAACCGCACCCTGGTCCATCTCGTGCGCCTGGAACAGACCCCGGAGCAGATCCACGATGTTTTCCTCCGCACCTTCCAGTTTCTCAAGGTCAACGTCGTCCACTTTCCCCATACAGCCCTGCAATGTATCGAGGCGCTCGGCACCGAGGTGTTTTTGCGCAACCAAAGCGGCCTGGTGGAGATGTTTCTGGGGGAGGTGGTGCGTTTTGGCTTTCAGTACAGCGCGGTGCAGGGGGTCGATGTCGACTGGCAGCCGGTGGCCAATCCGGCCCATCTGTACAACGTCCGGGTGTGGCTCGACCTGATTTTGAAAAACCCCAAATGGTGCGCCACGCTGCTGTCGGCGTTGATCATCAATCTGCACCTCACCGGCACCTGCATCAAGGACACCGATCTTTTCCAGAAAGAGATCACCCGCATCCTCAACAGCGATATCGAGCCGGTTTTCAATCTGATCAAGCAGTTGGCGCGCCTGTTGCCGGTCTATTTCAACGAGATTGGCGCCGAGGGAGAGCTGCGCAACGTCTCCACCGACCTGGACGAGTTGACCCAGCGTCAGGATCGCATGGTCCATTTTCTCCGCAAGCAGTGCCACGTGGAGAGTACCAATCTGACGGTGGGGTTGACGGCGGCCATCGTGCAATTCTGGTTCGACGGCGATAAAACACCTTTGCACCCCTTTCTCCCCGCCTCGTTGCTGGAGGAGATACCGGCTGCCGGTCCGCTGTTCGACGGGGTGCATCAGGTCGTCGTGCGGGTGTGTGAAAAATCCGGCTTTGCCGACCCGCAAGAGCTGCTCGACCTGACCCTGGATGGTGCCCTGCCCCTGATCATGGGGGCGGTCGATCTCCCCGAAACCGCACGGCGACGGGTCGCGCATCTGCTGCATCTGTACCAGATGCTGCATCGCAAATACAATCTCGGCTTTCAGGGGATCCATGCCACACTGCGCGATGCCTCGTTTCAGGGGTTTGCGCATCTGGACCGCCTTCTGGCCGACCTGGATGCCGAGGTCGACAACGAAACCCTTCTGGCCACCCTGCTCGATGTCCTGGAGGGGTTGCAGGGGGTGATCCTCTCCCGGGAGGTGTTTCCGGCGCACGAGGAGATCTATCAAAAACGCCATATCGCCGTGGGCATCCCTTCGATCTATGGCCAGTACCGGGAGCGCAAGTTTGATGCTCTCTCCCTGACCTTCCGGCTGGAAAATCTGGCCAATGTCTGTCTGGAACGTCTGCTTGCGACCATTCCCGATGGGTTGATCACCCAGGCCAGTTTTCGGGGCATTGCCCGCCAGTTGCACTATTTCGTGCGCGCCTTGGCCATCGATGGCATCACCTCGCGCAAGCTGCGTGATCATCTGGTCATTCTGGAAGACTCCCTGCGCACCCGGCAGCTCACCTTTTATCAGTACATGGATCTCTTCCGGGGCTTTTCGGAGGGGGTCAAATCGATCATCGAGACAAACTATGCCAGCCATCATCGCGACAATCTGGCCCTGCTCGTCACCCAGATAGCGCCGGAACCCCTGCTGCCGCGTTATCGCGCCCTGCGCAGCGCCGATCTGGCCCTCTCCCTGGAGCAGATCAGCGAGGTGTTTTTCCGTGACCTCATCGCCGGAACATTCGGTTTGCAGGCGCTGGATCGCTTTCTGGCCCGCATTCTGAAGGTTCTGGCCGCCCAGCAGCACCATCTGGACCCCCGGGGCATGGATCTTCTCATGACCTACAACCCCGAGCGGCTCTTCCGGGACGTGCATGCCCAGGGGCATCAGGATCGCAACCTCATGCTGTTGGGGGGCAAGGGTTTCAATCTGACCCAGATGGCCGATCTGGGTCTGCCCATCCCCCCTGGAACGGTTCTGACCACGGAGTTTTTCCGTTGTCGGCAGATTGTGCGCCATTATCAACCAGCCTGGAACGACTTTCTCGCCCAGTTGAAGGGTCGGATCGCTGCCATCGAGGCGCGCACGGGCAGGCAGTTCGGACAGGCGGCACGGCCTTTGTTGTTGTCGGTGCGCAGCGGGGCGTCAATCTCCATGCCCGGCATGATGCAGACCATCCACAACGTCGGCATCAATCGCGATATTGTGGCGGGCATCATCCGGGAGAGCGGCAACCCCTTCTTCGCCTGGGACAACTATCGGCGCTTCATTCAGTCCTGGGCCATGAGCTTTGACATGGGGCGCAACCTCTTTTCCGACCTGATGCGTCAAACCAAGCGTCGCCATGGCATCGAACGAAAGAGGGACTTCACCCCCACGCAGATGCAGGAGCTGGCCGATGCCTATGAGGCAGCCACCCGGGAGATGGGCATTGTCATTCCCGAGGATCCCTGGGAGCAGTTGCTGGCCAGCATCCAGCAGGTGGTTCAATCCTGGAATGCCCTCAAGGCCAAGGATTATCGCCGTATCCTTGGCATCGCCAACGATTGGGGAACGGCTGTTGTCCTGCAAACCATGATTTTTGGCAACGTCAACCAGCTGTCGGGAACCGGGGTGTTGTTCACGGCTCATCCTGGTCAGCGGCTCAACCGGGTCATGTTGTGGGGGGACTTTACGCCGGGCAATCAGGGCGAAGATATCGTGGGTGGTCTTGTCGCCACTCAGCCTGTCTCGGTGGAGCAGTGCAAGAGCGATGGCCGGGATCCGGAGATGTCTCTGGAGCGGTGTTTTCCGGAGATTCACGCGGAGCTTCTGCGTCATGCCAAATCCCTGATCTACGACCAGCATTGGAGTCCGCAGGAGATCGAGTTCACCTTCGATGGTCCGCGTGCGGACAATTTGTGGCTTCTCCAGACCCGGGACATGGCCACGGCGGCGGAAAAGCCCCTGGTGGTGCGTCGTTTCAAGATTGACACCCGGCTGGGTGATCCTTTTTTGGCGCAGGGGATCGGTGTCAGTGGGGGTACTTTGTGTGGTCGGGCGGTTTTCAATCTGGAGCAGATTCAGAGTTTGCGGGCGGAGGATCCGGACACCCCTTTGATCCTGATTCGTTATGATACTGTTCCCGAGGATATCAAGGAGATTTACCTCGCCCAGGGGTTGTTGACGGCGCGGGGTGGGCAGACATCGCATGCTTCCATCGTGGCGGCACGTTTGGAGAAGACCTGCGTGGTTGGTTGTGAGGCCTTGAACGTGCGGGGTGTGGATCGGGATCATGGTGAGATTGGGGGGTATCCTGTACGTTGTGGGGAGCGCATCAGTCTGGATGGTCGGCGTGGGTTGGTGTTGGCCGGGTGGCATGAGGCTGAATCGACGGTGATGGGGGGAGATGATGGGGGGTAGGAAGGGCCAGGGGCGAAAACCCATGTCCCGTCGCACCACCACCACCCAACAAGAAGCCTTCGCCCTCTACGCCACAGGCCAAACAGCCCTGTCACTAGCCACCGCCCAACAAACCCTGGCAAAGTTCGGACCCGATATCCACCTGCTCAATCTGTCCGCCATCTGCCATATACAACTGGGCAACCCCGAACAAGCCATCCCCTGTTGGCAACAAGCCCTGCGCATCGAACCCAACTTTGTCGAAGCCCACTACAACCTGGGCAACCTCCTGCGCGACATGCAACGTCCCGAAGAGGCCGAAGCAGCCTACCACCAGGCCCTGCGCCTCAAACCGGACTACGCCGCAGCTCACAACAATCTGGGCACCCTCCTGCAACATCAGCACCGTTTCACCGAAGCCGAAACAGCCCTGCGCCAGGCCCTGCACCATAAACCCGACTTCGCCGAGGCCCACGTCAACCTGGGCAACCTCCTGAAGGAGCGCCACCGTCCCGACGAGGCCGAAACAGCCCTGCGCCAGGCCCTGCGCATCCGCCCCGACTATGCGGAAGCCCACAACCATCTGGGTCTGCTCCTGTACGAGACAAAGCGTTTCACCGAGGCCGAAACAGCCCTGCGTCAGGCCCTGCACAGCAAGCCAAACCTTGCCGCAACCCACAACAATCTGGGCAACCTCCTGAAAGAGCAAAAACGCTTCGCCGAAGCCGAGACAGCCCTGCGCCAGGCCCTGCACATTCATCCCGACCGCGCCGAAATCCGCTCCAACCTGGGTGTTCTCCTGCAGGAGATGCAACGTTTTGCAGAGGCCGAGGCGTGCTATCGACACGCCCTGCACGACAGACCAGACCATGCCGAAAGCCACAACAATCTGGGCAATCTCCTGCTGGAACTGAAACGCTTTGCAGAAGCCGAAACAGCCTATCGGCAAGCCCTGCACAACAAGCCAAACCATGCCGCAGCCCACTACAATCTGGGCAATCTCCTGCAAAAGCTGCGTCGCTTTGCCGAGGCCGAGACGGCCTATCGCCAGGCCCTGTCCATCAGGCCGGACTACGCCGAAGCCCTCTACAACCTGGGCATACTCCTGAAAGATCTGCAACGTTTCCCGGAAGCCGAAGCAGCCTATCGCCAGGCCCTCAGCCTCAAGCCGGACGATGCCGAAACCCACAACAATCTGGGCGTTCTCCTGCAAGAGATGCGACGTTTTGCCGAGGCCGACGCAGCCTACCGTCAGGCGCTCGGTCTCAAGCCGGACTACGCCGAGGCCCACTACAATCTGGGCAATATTTTGCAGGTGATGGGGCGCTTTGACGCAGCCGAAGCGGCCTACCAACAGGCCCTGCACCTCAATCCGGACTATGTTGACGCCCAATGGAACCTGAGCCTGTTCTACCTCTCACAGGGACGCCTGCCAGAGGGATGGAAATTGCATGAGGCGCGCCATCGTCGTCTGGACGAAAAAGAGCGGTGGACAACCCCCGCCGACATACCCTTTCCCAACTGGAACGGCGAGAGTCTGGCTGGCAAATCCCTGCTGATCGTCGCCGAACAGGGGTTCGGCGACCAGATCCAGTTTTGTCGTTACGCCGCACTGTTGAAGGCCAGAGGCGTCACACGACTCACCCTGACGTGCGCAGCCCCGCTCGCAACGCTGTTCGCCTCCCTGGCAGAGGTGGATCATCTCCTGGTGGAAAAACAGACCGGCGACTACCCACACCATGATTTTTGGGCCTTTTACCTGTCGCTTCCCCGCCATCTGGCCACCACGTTGATGACCATTCCGGCCTCCATTCCCTATTTGAGCGCCGCCCCGGAGCGCGTGACCCATTGGCGTGACCTTCTGCCTCGACAGGGCTTGCGCGTGGGGTTGGTCTGGCGAGGCAACCCTGCCCACAAACACGACGCCACCCGCTCGCTGCCCGGTCTGTCGCTCTTGGCCCCTTTGTGGTCCGTGCCGGGGATCTCTTTTGTCAGCCTGCAAAAAGGGCACGGCGAGGATGAGGCCAACCATCCCCCGCCGGGGCAACCCCTGTGGCATCCGGGAGCTGCCATCACCGATTTTGCCGACACGGCAGCCCTTGTGACCCAGCTCGATCTGGTCATCACCATCGACTCTGCCGTCGCCCACCTGACCGGGGCCCTGGGAAAACCCTGCTGGCTGTTGCTGCCCTTCCTGAACACCGACTGGCGCTGGCTGCGCGACCGCAGCGACTCTCCCTGGTATCCTGGCGTCATGCGTCTTTTTCGTCAAACGCGCCCGGATGGATGGCCCGACGTGATACACCAGGTGACACAAGAGCTGCTTCACCTGACCCAAAAAAACCTCAACTTGCCCCGGAGATAAAGCCCCTGCCACCCGCCACAGGGAATCCTGTCAGGATTGTGCCTTGCAACCTGTCAAAAGAACTGTTTTCCTGACAGCGGACCAACATCGACACCTTTGCAAGAACGCACCATGGACCCAACCTGTTACGACCAGATCACCATCCGGGATCTGCATTTGCGCTGCATCATCGGCATCGAGGCGTGGGAGCGCAGCAATCGCCAGGATATTTTGTTGCATGTGACCCTGTTTGCTCATCTTGCCAGGGCGGGCCGCAGTGACCGCATCGCCGATACGGTCAACTATAAAACCCTGACCAAAAAAATGATTGCCCTGGTGGAAGAGTCCTCTTTTCAACTGGTCGAGGCCCTGGCCGAAACCCTGGCCGACCTCTGTCTGGAAGATCCCATGGTGCAGCGTGTCCGCATCGAGGTGGAAAAGCCTGGGGCGTTGCGCTTCGCCCGCACGGTAGGGGTGTGCATCGAACGCGGCAAAAAAAACGGGCCTTGATCATCGTTTCGGCCATAGGCTTGTGAAAACGGGGTCCAGGGGGCTGGCTCCCTGGCAGGTCCAGGACAGAGTCCTGGTG
>JADGCJ010000007.1 GCA_015229045.1 Magnetococcales bacterium | reverse complement strand
CACAGGCACAGGCACAGGCACAGGCACAGCCACTGGCACAGGCACAGGCACAGGCACAGGCACAGGCACAGGCACAGGCACAGGCAAAATGCCGCTTCTTGGTTCTCGCGCCAAACTTTCAGCGTATAGTAGTGCTATATAAGGCACATGTCAACCAAAAAAAGCGCAAAACATCTTGTTATGTGTTTTTTTGGCTATTTATGTGAGAAAATCATGAAAGAACAGATCGTTGAAGACTTATATGGCACAAAAGAAAGAGCTCGAGAGCAGCCGGATCATCTCCCAAGACTTGAGTCCTTCGCCGAAAGGGTGAAAACGATGCTAGGCCACGAAAGCCTGCGGAGCTTTGCAGAGAGATCAGGTCTTTCGGTGACGGTCCTTCGGCAATACCTCTCTGGAAATAGTGATCCGACGCGCACCAAATTAATTGCGATGGCAAACGCCTCTAATGTGAACGTGTTGTGGCTCGCCACAGGCGAAGGCCCAATGCGGCGCAATGATAGCGGCCCCAATAAACCCTCAGAGAAGCAGCTGGATGGCTATCCTGATGTCGGAGCGTTGGAGGTTCTGGATGCGGTGGAAGTCATTATCGAACTTCTGGATGGCCTTACCCTGACCCCCGATCATATGCGCGATGCCGTCCGGCTTTGCTGTGAAATTCTGTCTGACGAGTCCAAGAAGACCAATGATGCAGAAAAAGCTCGCAAGGCAGGAAAGGAAAGAATGCAAAGAATACTCAGGTTGGCGTATCAGAAAAAATCGTGACTCTTGGTCGGCAGATCGGGTGCCTTTGACGGTCGCGGGGAAGAGTTGGTTATCGACAAGAGGGCGCCAGGGAGAGTGAATCGGACGTGCCCCCCCAAAAAAACCACCCCCCCCACCCAAAAAATTTGCCCCGGAGCAAAAGACAGCAAAATGGGTTAAGATGCGTCGGAGAGTGGTCCTGTTGACCAAGACATCACCCCACCGAGGCAGCCATGGAAGAGAACACCCAAAAAATATTTGATCAAGTGCGGGAGAAACTGACCCTCCTAAGGGGGCATCTTTGACTACGAACAGGGCCGGAAACGGCTGGAAGAGCTGACGGTCCTCAGCGCCGACGCCAACCTGTGGAACAAGCCGGACAAAGCCAGAGAAATCATGCGGGAAAAGACCCGCCTGGAGAAGACCATCGGCGAGTGGGACCGCCTCGACCAGAGCCTTGACGATGCCCGCGACCTGCTGGAACTCGCCCGCGCCGAAGGAGATGAAGCCGTCATCGATGACGTGGCCAACCAGGCCCGGGGCATGCTCTCCAAGGTGGAGGACATGGAGCTGCAACGCATGCTCTCCGGCGAGGCGGACATGAACAACGCCTTCATCGAGATCCACCCCGGCGCCGGAGGAACCGAATCGCAGGACTGGGCGGAAATGCTCCTGCGCATGTATCTGCGCTGGTGCGAAGCACATGGCTTCAAACATGAACTGGTCGACTACCTGCCGGGCGAAGAGGCAGGCTGCAAATCGGCCAGCGTCCGCGTCGAAGGGGAGTTCGCCTACGGCTTCCTGAAAACCGAAGGCGGCGTCCACCGCCTGGTGCGCATCAGCCCCTTCGATGCCTCGGCACGACGCCATACGTCGTTCAGCTCGGTCTATGTCTACCCGGAACTCGATGACCGGATCGACATCGAGATCGACGACAAGGATCTGCGCATCGATACCTTCCGCGCCTCCGGAGCCGGTGGACAACATGTCAACAAGACCAGCTCCGCCATCCGCATCACGCACCACCCCTCGGGCATCGTCGTCCAGTGCCAGAATGGCCGCTCGCAACATCGCAACAAGGATGACGCCTTTAAAATGCTGCGCGCCCGCCTCTACCAGTTGGAGCTGGACAAACGCGCCGAGGCAGCACAAGCCGTCAACGATGCCAAAACCGATATCGGCTGGGGCCACCAGATCCGCTCCTATGTCCTGCACCCCTACCGCATGGTCAAGGATGTGCGCACCGGCGTGGAGACCGGCAATACCGAAGCGGTGCTGGATGGCCATCTGGATCCCTTCATCCGGGCCGCCCTGGCCCAGAGAATCCTGTCAGTCTGAGGAGTCGTTCCCATGTCCAGCGAAGAGAATCAGCAAATCGCCGTGCGCCGGGCCAAGGTGGAAGCCCTGCGCAGCGCGGGAATCAATCCCTACCCGAACGATTTCAAACCCGAATCCAAACTCGAATGGATCCGCCGGGAGTTCGGCGAGGTCACCGATCCGGAAAGCCTGACCGGCATCCAGGTCCAGACCGCCGGCCGGGTGATGCTGCTGCGCAACTTTGGCAAACTGACCTTCGCCACGCTGCAAGACGCCACCGATCAACTGCAAATCGCCGTCCAGCGCGATGCCGTCGGCGCGGAGCTCTATCGGGACATTTTTCGCAAAGTGGAAGTGGGCGATATACTCGGCGTGGTCGGTACCCTGTTTCGCACCCAGACCAACGAGTTGACCATCCGCGTCAACCAATTCCGCATCCTGGCCAAAGCCCTGCGCCCCCTGCCGGAAAAGTGGCACGGCCTGGAAGATGTCGAGACCCGCTATCGTCAACGCTATCTCGATCTGATCGTCAATCCGGAGGTGCGCAACCTCTTCCGCACCCGCTCGGCCATCATCCGCCTGATCCGCGAGTTCATGGAGAGCAAAGGCTTCCTGGAAGTGGAAACCCCCATGATGCACCCCATCCCCGGCGGAGCCACCGCACGACCCTTCGTCACCCACCACAACGCCCTGGATGTCGATCTCTACCTGCGCATCGCCCCGGAACTCTACCTCAAACGCCTGATCGTCGGCGGCTTCGAGCGGGTGTTTGAAATCAACCGCAATTTTCGCAACGAAGGGTTGTCGATCCGTCACAACCCCGAGTTCACCATGATGGAGTTTTATCAGGCCTACGCCGACTATCGCGACCTGATGGACCTGACCGAAGAGCTGATCCTGCATCTGGTGTTTCGCACCTGCGAAAAGCCCTGGGTGATCCATCAAGGGCGCAAGATCGACTTCACCCCCCCCTGGCCGCGTCTCACCCTGGATCAGGCCCTGGTCACCTACGGCGGGGCCGATGCCAAACAGGTCACCGCCCCTGATTATCTGCGCACGTACCTGCACCAACACGGTGTCACCCCCGACGCCGCAGCCGATGCCGGTCAACTCCTGCTGACCGCCTTCGAGGCCGTGGTGGAGAGCAAGTTGATTCAACCCACCTTCATCATGGACTATCCGATCTCCGTCTCGCCCCTCTCCCGGCGCTGCGACAACAATCCGGAGGTGGCGGAACGCTTCGAGCTGTTCGTGGGCGGTTGGGAGATTGCCAATGCCTTCTCCGAGTTGAACGACCCGGAAGACCAGGCGCAACGCTTTCAACGCCAGGTCGAAGCCCGGCAGGCCGGCGATGTAGAGGCGATGCACTTTGACGCCGACTACGTTCGCGCCCTCGAATTTGGCATGCCCCCCACCGCCGGCGAAGGGATCGGCATCGATCGCCTGGTGATGCTCTTGACCAACGCCGCCGCCATCCGCGAGGTTCTCCTCTTTCCGCAATTGCGTCCCCAGGCTGCCCAGGTGGAGTGAGACATTTCCCCATGTTTTTGCGTCATCGCTACGAATGGCTGGTTGGTCTGCGCTATCTGCGCGCCAAGAAGTCGCAACATTTCATCGGCGTCATCACTCTCATCTCCGTGGGAGGGGTCTCCCTCGGGGTGGCAGCCCTCATCGTCGTCCTGGCGGTGATGACCGGGTTCAAGGAGGAGTTGCAAAGACAGATCCTCGGTGTCACCAGCCATGTGGTGATTCAATACCCGGGGGGTCGTCTACCCAACCATGAGAGCCTGTTGGCAAAGGTGGCCAGGACTCCCAACGTTGTGGCTGCATCGCCCTACATCTTGCAGAATGCCATGCTTTTGTCCGGCAACATCGCCGCCGGAGTGGTGATCCGGGGCATCGATCCGGAACGAGAAAAAGAGATCTCCTCGCTGGCCAGAAACCTGAAGCGCGGCTCGATGGATGCCCTTTTGGGGTATGGCATCATTCTCGGCCATCGACTGGCCGCCAATCTGGGAGTGAAGGTGGGTCAACCCGTTACCGTGGTGGCGCCAGTGGGCAACATCACCGCGCTGGGCACCATGCCGCGCATGAAGCGTTTCCGGGTGGTCGGCGTTTTTGATTCGGGCATGTATGAATATGACAAATCCCTCGCCTATATTCACCTGAACGATGCCCAGACCTTTTTCCGCTTCGACGACAACGTCACCGGCATCGAAATTTTGACCGCCAACCCCGATACGGCCTCGGCCACCCGCCTCCACCTGGAACAGGAGTTTCAATCCGAGTATTACATCCAGGACTGGATGCAGATGAATCACAACTTTTTCCGTGCCCTGCAAATTGAAAAGGCCACCATGTTCGTCATTTTGTTTCTCATTGTTCTGGTGGCAGCCTTCAACATCATCTCCAGTTTGATCATGGTGGTGATGGAAAAGGGGCGTGATGTGGCCATTCTCAAGACCATGGGGGCGACGCAGAGAGGGATCATGACCATTTTTGTCATCAACGGCGGGGTGATCGGCCTGGCCGGAACCTTGATGGGAACGATGCTGGGCCTTGCATTGGCTTTCAATCTGGAGCCGGTGTTGCAGTTTATCGAGCGGCAGTTTGGCATTCGGATTCTTTCCGGGGATGTCTATTTCATCGATCATCTGCCCTCGGTGGTGTTGCGTTCCGATGTGATCATGGTCACCACCATCAGCCTGTCGATCACCCTGTTGGCGACCTTGTACCCCGCCTGGCGTGCCGCACGGGTCGACCCTGTGGAGACCTTGCGCCATGAGTGAGACCCCTCTTCTGGAAGCACGGGAGCTGGTCAAGGCGTTCGTCACCCCGGCACAAAGTCTGACCATTCTCAAAGGGGTGCAGTTGCGTCTGCATGTGGGCGAGATGGCTGCCCTGCAGGGGGTCTCTGGATCCGGCAAGAGCACTCTGATCCAGATTCTGGGATGTCTGGATCGCCCGAGTTCGGGTCAGGTTCTGCTCGATGGTCAGGATGTTTTTGCCTTGCGTCCGGCCCGGCAGGCCGCGATGCGCAACCGGCACATTGGTTTTGTCTATCAGTCGCACCGACTGTTGCCGGAGTTTTCTGCCGTGGAAAATGTCATGCTGCCCCTGCTCATCGGGCGTCACTCCTGGAACTCCGCCCGCAAGCGCGCCGAGGAGATTCTCACCGAGGTAGGTCTGGCGGAACGTTTGCAACACAAACCGGGGCAGCTTTCCGGCGGCGAGCAGCAGCGGGTGGCCATTGCCCGGGCGGTGGTGCATGGACCTGACCTGCTCCTGGCCGACGAACCGACCGGCAACCTCGATCTGCTCACCGCCGAGACGGTTTTCCAAATTTTTTTGGAGCTGAACCGGCGGCGACGTTTAACCTGTCTCATGGTCACCCACAACCCTGAGCTGGCGGCCCGCATGGATCGGCGTTTTCAGCTGCGGGATGGCCAACTCGTGGAAGTCACCGCCGAGGCTGCGTCATGATTGATACGGTAGATATTCTGCAAAAGGTGATCATCTGGGGTCCGGGCATTTTGTTTGCCATCACGCTGCACGAGTGGGCGCATGGTTATGTGGCGTCGCGTTTTGGTGATCCGACGCCGGGCATGATGGGGAGGTTGACGCTCAATCCCCTGCCGCATATCGATTGGATGTGGACGGTGGTGGTGCCTATTTTGTTACTGTATACGACAGGGTTTGCTTTTGGCGGGGCCAAGCCGGTACCGATCAATCCGCGTTATTTTCGGGGGTCGTTTCGGACGGCGCTGTTTTGGGTATCGGCGGCGGGGCCGCTGATGAATTTGTTTCTCGCTGCGTTGTGCGCTTTGGCTATTCGTGGAGCGTATTATTTACCGGCTTTTTTTGCCATTCCATTGCTGGGCATGTTGAAGGCGGCCATTGTTGTCAATGTGGTTCTGGCGGTGTTTAATCTTTTTCCCCTGCCGCCTCTGGATGGCGGGCGGGTGCTGGCGGTGTTGTTACCCTCTTCGCTGGGACGCTATTGGGCCTCTTTGGATCGTTATGGCCTGGTTTTGGTGGCCATTCTGGCCATGAGCGGCATCATGGGCAAGATGATCAATCCGGTGACCGGGTGGTTTTTGGCTCTGTTTGCGGGGGTGGCAAGTTTGGGTGGTTGACAAAAAATGGTTAAAATTATTGAAAGACTGGGATGGAGGTCCAGGAGGAAGGGCTGTGCCCTTCCTCTTGGTGGGGTTTGGGGCGAAGCCCCAATAAAATCTTTCATGTCAATTTTTGGGGTTTGGGGCGAAGCCCCAATAAAATCTTTCGTGCCACTTTTTTCTTTTGGTTGAAAAGCGGTGTACCATGCTGAACGCATTTGGATTGAGTAACTTTAGAAGCTATCAAGATGCGACCCTGCACTTGGCACCTCTGACCATGCTCATCGGTGCCAATGCCTCGGGCAAGAGCAATGCGATTGAGGGGTTGCGTCTGCTCTCCTGGCTGGCACAGGGGGGGCGATTGTATGATCTGCAACGGGTTATTCAGGATGGCAATGTTTTGTTGAGAGGACGTGTTCAGGACATTTTCATGGATGTTGCTTATGACGTGACGTTCAACATTATAATCAACAATTCTCTGCATTTGAATTTATGTATTAAAGTCAACGAAAATGGTGCTCTTCATATTTCATATGAAGAATTGTTTGAGTTGGACAAAGACAATACCAGACTTCCATCTTACAGCGGAGGCACAGGCTCCGACAAATTGGATATAGGCATGGTTGTTGAATACAATAATTACAAACGCGGCGGCAACAAGCCAAAAGTTTCATGCAGCAACCAATACCCCGTATTCAATCAACTGGACAGCCCGGCAAGATTCAATCATGGCCATGCAAAGTCAAAGGAGATCATCCCGGGGATGACTGCCATCGTTCGCTCATGTTTGTCGGATATTCTCTTTCTTGACCCCGTTCCAGGCTCGATGCGAGGTTACAGCTTTAAAAATGAGGAAAAGTTACTGGGTGACGGAAAGAATCTATCCAGCGTCCTGTTCCATCTCTGGGGTGGCAACAAAAAAGCGGAGACGCTGACGGATCAGGAGAAAAGAAACCGTGACCATGTTTTAACGTTCATCCGCAGCCTGCCCGAACAAGATATTGAAACCCTCTCCTTCATCGAGACCCCCCGCAATGAGGTCATGCTGCAACTCAGGGAGACCTTTGGAGAAAAAGGCAAAGATTTCGACGTTACTTTGCTCTCGGATGGCACGTTGCGTGTGCTGGCCATCGCCGCTGCCCTGCTTTCAGTTCCGGAGGGGGGCCTGGTGGTCATCGAAGAGATCGACAACGGCATCCATCCCAGCCGCGCCGAAGGGCTGATGCAGCACATCGCCGCCCTGGCGGAACGCCGCAACCTGCGCGTCCTGCTCACCAGCCACAACCCGGCCATGCTGGATGCCCTGCCCGACAGCGCCATCCCGGATGTGGTCTTTTGCTATCGGGATAAGGATGATGGCTACAGCAAACTTGTCCGCCTGCAAGATGTGCCGGACTACCCGGAGTTGATTGCCCGGGGCAATGTCGGACGCCTCATGACGACGGGCTTTATGGAACAGTTTGTCAAATTCCACCCTGGATCCGAAGAAAAGAAAAGAAAGGCCAGGGAATGGTTGAAAAAATTGCGAAAGAAAACAAGCGCTATTCATGAAAATCATGGACAAGATTTGCCATGAAGGACATTGTTCTCATCGACACCAGTGTTTTGCTGAATATTTTGGATGTGCCTAAACGCAACCAGATGAGAGATGAGATTGATGATGAACTCGGTAATCTCACCCAAGAAGAAACAGAATTACTTCTACCTATGGCAACAATCGTTGAAACAGGAAATTTTATCGTCAAAATTGAAGATGGAAACAGTAGGAGGGAACTTGGCGAAGCTTTCATCGAAACTATTCGGGAAAGTTATGAAGGAAATGCACCATGGAGTCCAATTGACTTTCCTGACCTGAAATCGGTTATGCCCTGGCTGGATGAATTTCCTGAGTATGCCATGCGTGGAATCGGTTTTGCCGATCTTTCGATTATCAAGGATTGGGAGAGGATGTGCAGGTTGAATCCTCGGTCCAGGGTAAGAATCTGGTCTCTTGACAAACATCTTTCAGGATATGACAGCAAACCGGGTGCACTTCCACACCCAGGCGCAAGTCTTTAGAGGAGTCATGAGCGTGAGCGCTAACAATCTGGCACGTCCCATCGTTTTTTCCGGGGCGCAACCCACCGGCCAATTGACCATCGGCAACTATTTTGGCGCCCTGCGCCACTGGGTGGCCCTGCAAGAGAGTTACGACTGCCTGTTTTGCATCGTCGATCTCCACGCCCTGACCGTGCGCCAGGATCCAGGCGAACTGCGCAAGCGGTGCCTGGAGCTGGCAGCGCTCTATCTCGCCTGCGGCCTGGATCCGCAACGCAGTGTGCTGTTCATTCAAAGTCATGTCCCGGCCCATGCGGAGCTGGCCTGGCTGCTCGCCACCTTCACCCAGATCGGCGAACTGGAACGCATGACCCAGTTCAAGGACAAAGCCCTGCGCCATAAACACAACATCAATGCCGGTCTCTTCACCTATCCAGTGTTGATGGCGGCGGATATTCTCCTGTACGGTACGCACAAGGTGCCGGTCGGCGACGATCAAAAACAACACCTCGAACTGACCCGCGATGTCGCTCTGCGCTTCAATAATCTCTACGGCGACATCTTTCAGGTTCCCGAACCACTGATCGCCGCCGAGGGGGCACGGGTGAAAGATCTCCAGGAACCGAGCAAAAAAATGTCCAAAAGCGCCGAATCGGAGCTGGCACGGGTGATGATTCTCGACCCCCCCAAGGAGATTCTGAAAAAATTCAAGAAAGCCGTCACCGACAGCACGGCGACCATTCGCTTCGACGAAACGGCCCAGCCCGGCGTCACCAATCTGCTCGATCTCTGGTGCGTGGCCACAGGTCAAAACCGCGAGGCAGCCTTGAGCCATTTCAGCCACAATCTGTACGGCAAATTGAAGGTGGAGACCGCCGAGGCGGTCATCGCCCACATGGAACCTGTCCAGCAGCGCTACCAGGCCCTGATCGCAGACCAGGGCGGACTGGAACAGATTCTCGCCCGGGGAGCGGAGCAAGCCAGACACCGCGCCGAGACCCTCATGCGCCGGGTGATGGAGACCCTCGGCCTGCCCCGGGATCGGAGTCGCTTCCATGACTGAGGTGACAGGGGTTCGCCTCCAGAAATGGCTGGCCGAGGCTGGACTCTGCTCGCGCCGCGAAGGGGAGACGTGGATCAGCGCTGGCCGCATCGCCATCAACGGCACAGTCGTCGCCCAGCAGGGAGTGCGCGTCCTGCCCAACGATGTGGTGGCACTGGACGGTCAGCCGGTGAATCGTGGTCGCCTGGAACGCCTGCTCCTGCTCCTGAACAAACCCCCGGGCGTGATATGTACCCGCCATGATCCGGAAGGACGCCCCACGGTCTTCGACCTGCTCGGCACCGACGCCCCGCGCCTGGTGACCGTGGGACGCCTCGATTTCATGTCCGAAGGAATGATCCTCCTGACCAACGACGGCCTCCTCGCCCATCGCCTGATGCACCCCCGACAAGCCGTGGAGCGGGTCTATCGCGTTCGGGTGCATGGGCGCGTGAGTCCGCCGCTGCTGGCGCAACTGCGCAAAGGGGTCAACCTGGAGGATGGAGCGACAGGTCCGTTGGAGATCACCCTGGACCACACCGGAGGCGCCAACAGCTGGTTGACGCTCACCTTGCGCGAAGGGCGCAATCATCTGATCCGGCGCATTTTTGCCACCCTTGAGATGGAGGTATCACGCCTGATGCGCGTTGCTTATGGCGGGGTGGCGATGGGTGAACTCCCCTTGGCCAAGTGGCGCCCCCTCGATCCCCAGGAAAGCATGCGCCTGCGCCGCGCCGCCGGGTTCAAACCCAACCAGCCGGGAAACAGGCCCGCATGACACCAACGTCACCCCCCCATTGACCACAAAAGTCGTGCAGCGACTCTCACGTCTCACGATCAGAGGGTGGAGGGTGGCTTCCTCCATCCATGAAGGTTGAATCAACAGCACCAGGCAACAACACCCAGGAACCATGACACCCAACGACCTTTTTCAACAACTGCTGGCCGCCCATGGTCCACGCCACTGGTGGCCAGCAGAGAGTACATTTGAAATGATGGTGGGGGCTATCCTGGTGCAAAACACGGCCTGGACCCAGGCCCACAAGGCGGTATTGGCCCTGGCGGCGGCTGGTTTGCTCCATCCCCGGTCCATCCGGGAGGCCGCTGACACCACCTTGTGGGAGCTGATCCGTCCGGCGGGTTATTTTCGCGTCAAAACCCGACGCCTGCAAGCACTGGCAACCTTTCTTGCCCATTATGACGATGACCATACCCGCCTCTTTGCCCTGGAAACAGAATTGCTGCGAAAAACCTTGCTGCAAGTCCACGGCGTTGGCAAGGAGACCGCCGATTCCATCCTCTGCTATGAGGCCAAACGACCTTTTTTTATCGTCGATACCTACACCAAACGCCTCTTTTCCCGGTTGGGCTGGACAGATGGCCAAGCCGATTATGACCTGATCCAAAACCTGGTTCATGACGCACTCCCCCGTGACTCCCACATCCTGGGGGAGTTTCACGCCCTGATCGTCGCTCACGCCAAGGCGCATTGCCGCAAGCAACCCGTCTGCGCCGGGTGTCCGGTGACAGGGTGTCCTTTTCCTGGAACGCAATTTTAATGATCAAGGGCCACCTGCCCAACCCCTGTTTGCTTAATAAATAATCAAACACCTCTGAAAGAACCTTCTGCCGGTCACACAGACGTAAATTTGATTAACATTTAATCAGTTTTGCGTCGTTTTTTGTGTCACTCCAATAATTTTATTATATATTTCAATTAGTTATATTCTTGGCATGGCCTATGCGAAATTTGGATCAGGTGAGCATTTGTTCAAGGGATCATGGAGGTCGCGCCAGAGAGAGCGGTCAACGCAGGCCGTCCATCCTGTCTGTCAACCATGAGGTTGTTGGGGTTACCATTACGGAAGGAGTTCAGGTATGAAATGGGTGATTGCAATCATCAAGCCGTTCAAACAGGATGATGTGCGTCAGGCACTGACTGCCGTGGGCATCGCCGGCATTACGGTATCCGAAGTCCGTGGCTTTGGTCGGCAGAAGGGTCATACCGAACTCTATCGCGGGGCGGAGTACCAGGTGGACTTTTTGCCAAAACTCAAGATTGAGGTGGCTGTTCCCGACAATCTTCTGGAGCAGACTCTGGAGGCGATTCGCGGCTCCGCCCACACAGGCAAGATTGGCGATGGGAAAATATTTGTCCTTGATCTGCAACAGGTGATGCGAATCCGTACCGGGGAAACCGGCGAATCGACCATTTGATCACGATGACTTCATACAAGGAGACGAACATGCGATCGACGCTTTCCCCCCGGATGTGGGCCTTGGCCCTGCCGCTGCTGGCCCTGCCCACTTCGGCATGGGCCGAGGAGCCAGCCAAACTCAACTCCGGTGATACGGCCTGGATGCTGACCTCCACAGCTCTGGTGCTGTTCATGACCATCCCCGGACTGTCATTGTTTTACGGCGGTCTGGTTCGTGCCAAGAACGTTTTGTCGGTTCTCATGCAGTGTTTTGCCATTACTGCAGTCATGACCATACTTTGGACGGTCTACGGATATTCGTTTGCATTTGGCGATGGCGGTTCCATGAACGCCTTTCTGGGTGGTACGAGCCGCCTCTTCCTGAATGGGATCACCTTAACCGCCCTCAAACAGACCATTCCCGAATCGGTCTTCGTGATTTTTCAGATGACGTTTGCCATCATCACGCCAGCTTTGATCATCGGCGCCTTCGCTGAACGCATGAAGTTTTCCAGCATGCTCATCTTTATGGTCTTGTGGTTGACTTTGGTTTATGTGCCGGTGTGCCATTGGGTGTGGGGTGGCGGCTGGCTGAGTGACAAGGGAGTCCTCGACTTTGCCGGTGGTACGGTAGTGCATATCAATGCCGGTATCGCTGGTCTGGTTGCCGCCCTGGTTCTTGGCAAACGCAAAGGCTTCCCCACGACCCATATGCCGCCGCACAGCCTGCCGTTGACAGTGACCGGGGCCGGCATGTTGTGGGTGGGTTGGTTCGGCTTCAACGCTGGCAGCCAGTTGGCGGCTGACGGTACGGCTGGCATGGCCATGGCCGTGACCCAAATCGCTACAGCGATGGCGGCGGTCTCCTGGATGCTCATGGAGTGGATGCGACACGGCAAACCGAGTGCATTGGGCATTGTCACCGGCGCGGTGGCCGGTCTGGTGGCCATCACCCCCGCTTCGGGTTTTGTTGGCCCCATGGGTGCCTTGGCCATCGGTCTGGCGGCGGGTGTCTTCTGCTTCCTCAGCGCCACCTCCATGAAAAGGGCCCTGGGCTATGACGACTCCCTCGATGCCTTCGGTGTCCATGGTGTCGGCGGTGTCATCGGTGCCTTGCTGACCGGCATCTTTGCCTCACCGGCACTGGGTGGCAATGGATTCTCGAAAGGTTTGGACATGGCCAGCCAATTCACGGCTCAAATCATTGGCGCCGGTGCCACCATCATCTACTGCGCTGTTGTCACCTTTATCCTCCTGAAGTTCCTGGACCTCCTCATTGGTCTGCGCGTCGATGAGGAAAAAGAGACCATGGGTCTGGACATCTCCCTCCATGACGAACGTGGCTACAATCTCTGATACCCCCTCCGCTGTCCACTTCGGAATCACTCCCTGTCGATCTGTCTGACTCTTCTGCCTGCCGGGGGATCCCCTCCCCCGGCTTTTTTGTTTTTGCATCTAAACCGCGTCCATTTTGAAACACGTAGTTTTTCTTGTTCGGAAAAAAATATTGGCATGAAAGATTTTATTGGGGCTTCGCCCCAAACCCCGCAAGGGCTCTGCCCCTGACCCGCCAGGGAGCCAGCCTCCTGGACCCCGTTTTGACAGGTCCCCGAATCACTATTCATGGTCCTCGAAAATCTCAAATGCGATTGCCCTGGCCGCCACCCGGAAAATCTTGATCTTTCATCCCGTGTGGAGGAGAATCCCCCGCCTCGAAGGTATGGGTATCTGCCAACAGCGGAGAGTTGTCCTGTTGGCGCTCTCCCGATTTTATGGATGAAAGACTCCTTCTGAGGGGAATGCTGCATGGCACCTGACCCGACGTTCACCCATTTTGATGCCAAAGGGGCCGCCCGCATGGTGGATGTGACCACCAAGAGCGAGACGCTGCGCCTGGCAGTGGCGTCAGGAGGAGTCTCCATGCGCCCGGAGACCCTGGCCATGATCCTGGACAAAAGCGCTGCCAAGGGGGATGTCCTGGAAGTGGCGCGCATCGCAGGTATCATGGCGGCCAAACGGGTGGATATGCTCATTCCCCTCTGTCACCAGATCGCCTTGACCTCGGTGACGATCGATTTTACCCCGGACCAGACACATCATCGCGTGGAGATCACCGCCCGGGTCACTTGTACAGGCCGCACCGGCGTCGAAATGGAAGCCCTGACCGCCGTCGCCATCACCGGGTTGACCATCTATGACATGTGCAAAAGTGTCGATCGTGCCATGGTCATCGACGCCATCCGTCTGGTGGAAAAATCAGGCGGGCGCAGCGGCCATTTTGTCAGGCCAACCGAGGCGAAAGAGTGACCGATACTTCCCTCCAGACACCCCAGGTCTTGAAAGACCTCCATGGAAGAGAGATCCGCTACCTGAGGCTGTCGGTCACCGAGCGGTGCAATTTTCGTTGTCATTACTGCCGACTCGCCGCCGGGGAGGGGGAGGAGTCGCGGCATGACCCCCTCACCAGTGCGGAAATTTTGCGCCTGGTGCACCTGTTCGCCCAGTTGGGCGTGGGGCGTTTTCGCCTGACCGGCGGGGAACCCCTGTTGCGCCGCGACATACGCGACTTGCTGGCCAACATGATGACCCTGCCCGGGGTGGACGAAATCTCTCTCTCCACCAACGCCTTTTTATTGGCAGAAATGGCTCAGGATCTGAAAAACCTGGGCCTGCGCCGAGTCAACATCTCTCTGGACTCGTTGGATCAGGCAACCTTCGCCCACATCACGCGCGGTGGGGACCTTGCCCAAGTTCTGGCCGGAATCGATGCCGCCCTGGAAGCGGGACTGGCGCCGGTCAAAATCAACATGGTGGTCATGGGAGGCGTCAACGACAACGAAATTCCTGCCATGATCGACTACGCCAGAGACAAAGGGGTCCTGCTGCGCTTTATCGAGACCATGCCCGTGGGAGTGGCCGGAGCGGCGGTGATGGGTCACTATCTCTCCGCAGCGGAGATCAGGTCACGCATCCTGACCTCCTATGGCAGCGATCTGGTTCCCGTGGATCACGCCATCGGCAATGGTCCGGCCAACTATTTTCGCATCACGGGTCTTGGCGTCGACATCGGCATCATTTCGGCCCTCTCCCAGCACTTTTGCGACACCTGCAACCGTGTACGACTCACCTCCTGGGGCGATCTGGTTCTCTGTCTGGGAAGGGAAGATCGCGTCAATCTGCGTGACGCCCTCCGCTCCGGAGCCGATGATGCAGCGCTCCGGGAGCTGATCCTGCAAGCCATCCGCCACAAACCCCAGGGACACGGATTTCAGAGCGCTTCTGTTAGCGATAACAATTATCCCCACGCCATGGCAACCCTGGGAGGGTGATTCACGACTTCTTGACCGCCATCTGAATGGCCTGGCTTGGTTCCACGCGGATCACCTTTTTATCCTTCACATGGTCGCGTACCACCTCCCAGACCGGCTGGCCCTCCACCTCCTCCAATGACGCCCAACCTGCCACTTGGTAGGCCCTCTCTGGTTCCAACACACGCCCGTTCGCAAGGGTCAGAGAGTGAACCCGCCTGCCCATGGCAGCGTCCGGATCGATCCAGAACTGCAACCCGCCCACCCGTACCATCTCCTCCCCCTGTCGCTGATAGGGGTCGGGGTTGAAGACGGCATCTGCTGCTTCCTCCAGAAAGCTCTTGATCTGGATGCCGGTCATCGAGCGACGATAGACCTGGGGATAGGTGATGGCTGTCTGGTTATAGATCGCCTCCATGGTGATCTCCTGACCAGGCAACAGAGTGGTCCCCCAACGATAACCCGGCGAGAAGGCAATCGGAGCGTCCAGACGTGCCATCAGGGCCTGGCAAATCAGATCATCGAAGGTGCCGTTAAACTGGCTGCGGCGATAAAGCAGAGAGTCACTCTGCCCGACTGCCGCAGCAAGGGTGGTGTGGTAGGGAGAACGCATCTCGGTGATCAAGGCATCCATGGCCGGATCTGGCGGCAACCGTCGCGCCCATACCGGCAGGAGACGATAAGCCCAATCCGTGAGACCCTGCTTGCCCAGTTCAAGATCCAGGCGCGACAAAAACTTGCCATTGCTGCCGGAGTTGATCACCAGAGTTTTTCCGGTACTGTTGTCGACCACGATGGGTTTGGGAACCACGTCATGGCTGTGACCGCCCAGGATGACATCGATGCCTGTCACCCGGGAGGCAAGTTGCAGGTCAACATCCATACCATTGTGGGAAAGCACCACCACCACACGCGCCCCTTTGACCCGTACCGCTTCCACCTGCTCCTGCAACTCTTTTTCCTGAATCCCCATGCGCCATTTTGCAAAAAACCGGCGCGGATGAACGGCAGCCAGATGAGGATAGGCCTGGCCGATCACCGCCACCAGGGTTCCCCCTTTCTCGAACAGATGGAAGGGCTTGAAAACAGCTTCGTTTCTCTCGCTGTCCTGAATATTGTGCGCCAGGAACTGAAACGGCAACCTCTCCGCCTGCTTGCGCACGACATCGGCGCCATGGGTAAGCTCCCAATGGGGCACCATCGCCTCCACACCCAACTGCTTGCAGGCCCGAATCATCTCTCTGCCCTGCGTCACCAGGGCACCATAACTCCCCTGCCAGCTGTCGCCGCCATCCAGCAGCAGGACGTTGCCCGCTCCCCGCTCCTCGCGAATGCGCTGCACCAACGTGGCCAGATGAGCAAAACCGCCCACCGGCCCAAACTCAAGAGCCATTCGGCCAAAGTTGTTGGGCGCCGTGCAAAGATAGGCCTCGACACCACCCGGCGGGATGCCAGCCCACGCCAGCAGGGCCGCGTTGGTCAAATGTGGCGGCTTGCCGCGCAGGGAGCCGACCCCCGGATTGGTTTCCGGCTCCCGTGCGTAAAGAGGCAATAACTGGCCGTGACAATCGGTCAGATGGAGCAGGGTCAACGTGCCCCTGGCAGGAAATTGATCCGGATTCGGCCCGGGGATCGGCCCGGCCAGCGCTGTCTGTCCACCGCTCACCGTTACCGCTGATGCCAGTACCAGGGCCATTTCAAGCACTTCCCGCCTGGTCAAATGCAGAGCACTCATGACCAGTCGCCGGAAAAAGTGCCGGACAAACCGATTGGGTCGAAGAACGGACACCCCCTGCCCATGCAACCCCTCCTGGTATTAACGCTTGAGTTCTTTGACATGGTTGGCTGCCGCTTGCGACACCAGTGCATGTACCCGGGCCGTACTCTTTTCGGTCGCCACCGTGGGATAGTGGAACAGCACCGTACCGAAGGTCATCACATCCACGCTGGAGAACCACCCTTTCAAGAGTTTTGGATATTTTTTTCCATCCAGGCTGAAACTCTTGAATCCATTGGGCGTACTGACATCAATCTCCATGATTCTGACAAACTTTCCGGCGTCATCGAGATCCTTGGTCAGGGGGGCATCCAACCCGGAGGCTGTAAAGGCACACCCGAGATGACCATCGATGACATCCTTGATGGCCTCGGCAAAAGGTATTTGTGACGTCTTGATTGCACTGAGCTTTTTATTCTCGGCCACCAGGTGCTTCCAGGCCCAGTTGGCCGTCGACATCTCCTCACCAACCGCCACGATGACCGTGTCAGGATTCAAATCCTTGACGCTCGTTGCCTTGCCAACCACCGAGGTCGAACACACCATGAGGGTGAAAGAGTCAAACAAGGTCGTCACAACAGGCAGGTTGGACTGATTGGCGATCATCGGCAGCGGGGCGATGCCATATTGACACTCTTTTTTACTGACCCTGACAACATTGTCCACACCACCGTTTGTGGAAACAACCTGAAAATCAACGCCCGAAGCGGGGATGCGCTTGGCAAAATCCTGGGCAAATTTTTGATAAGACAACCCCTCCGGACCACCACAAATCTTGATTTTCTGCGGGGAAGATGGTTCGGCGGCCTGACCTGCCATCGATGATGCCAAAATTGTACAAGCTGTCAGCATGGCTGTGAATTTCTTCATTGTCGTCTATCTCCATGAAATGATACCGTGCCCGAAGGTGTTCCACCGGGTACTCTGCCTCTCCCACCCATTCTATTCAACTCCTCATGCACCGCAATGGGAAGGGATCATCTACCGGGTTGTTTTTTACCAAGACTATGTTTTTAAAAGTTTTTCGCGAGGTTTGGCAATGACCATGCTGCAGATTGGCGATACCATTCCCGACCTGATGGCGCCAGATCACTCAGGCCACCATCGGTACCTGCACAAGCTCCTGGGCACGGCAGGCGGCGTCATCTATTTCTACCCCCGGGACAATACACCCGGTTGCACGTTGGAAGCCCAGGATTTTCAGCTTCATGGCGAGAAGTTTGCCGCCCTGGGCTATACGATCGTCGGCATATCCAGAGACTCGGTCGCATCGCATGCCAATTTTTGCGCCAAATTCAATCTCAGCTTCACCCTGTTGAGCGACGAAGATGGCCGTTTATGCAACAGTTTCGGGGTTTGGCAAGAGAAGAAAAACTATGGCAAGGTCTCGATGGGCATCGTGCGCAGCACGTTTGTGACCAATGGCCAGGGAGTTGTCACCAGGGTCTATCATAAAGTCAAAACCGACGGGCATGCAGAACGGGTGTTGCTCGATTTGCAACAAACTTGAGAGGGGTTGTCCTCGACCAGGCTACTCTCCGCCCCCCAGAATAACCCCCATGGAAAGAAATTTTTTCCGGCGCTCCCGCACAAGATCCTCCGGTGAGATGGCGAGCAGGTCGCGCACATGGCGGATCAGATAGTCGCGCAGGGCAGTTCCGGCGGCCTGGGGGTCGCGGTGCGCCCCACCGATGGGTTCCGGAATGATGTCATCGATCACCTTGAGTTCGAGGATCTCGCTGGCGGTCAGGCGCAGGGCCTCGGCGGCGAGTTCGGCCTTCGAGGAGTCCTTCCAGAGGATGGAAGCACACCCCTCCGGCGAGATGACCGAATAGATGGCGTGTTGCATCATGAGGACCCGATTGCTCACCCCCAAAGCCAAGGCACCCCCTGATCCACCCTCGCCGATCACCACGGCCACGGTCGGTGTGCGCAGGCGGATCATCTCCTTGAGGCTGTCGGCGATGGCCTGAGCCTGGCCCCGCTCCTCCGCCCCTTTGCCAGGATAGGCCCCCGGCGTGTCGATCAGGGTGATGACAGGGAGATGAAATTTTTCGGCCAGTTTCATCAGGCGCAGGGCCTTGCGATATCCCTCAGGGCCAGGCATGCCAAAGTTGTGGATGACCTTTTCCCGCGTTCCCCGCCCCTTCTCCTGGCCAATCACCATGACGGTGATGCCGTCCAACTCCGCCAGACCACCGATGATGGCCAGATCGTCGGAAAATTTCCGGTCGCCGTGCAGCTCGGTAAAATCGGTGAAGACCATCTTGAGGTAGTCGCTCGTGTAGGGTCGGTCGGGGTGGCGGGAGAGCAGGGTCTTCTGCCACGGTGTCAGGCGGCTGAAAATCTCTTCGGTCAAGGCCCGCACCTTGTCGTCCAGACTGACGATATCCTTGCCCAGATCAAGATCCGAGGTGGTGGAGAGGTGGCGCAACTCCTCCACCTTGATCATCAACTCGCCGATGGGCTTTTCAAATTCCAGAAAGGCAGGTGCCATGTCAATCGATATCCCGTGTGTAAAAAACTGCATGGGCGCCGAACAATTCTTGAGTTCCCTCCAGGAGAGCCGTGCCGGGTCGCACCGCGTGGGATGCCCCAAACAGGAGAGTTGTGCGGGCATCCGGCCCAGTCAGCGTGAGACGCACCCGACACTCCTTGCCACGATGCAGGGTCAAAAGAGAGTCCAGGCGTTGCAAAACTTCCGGGGAGAGGGTGGCCAGGTCAGCCTCGATACGCAACTCCCGGCACACTTCCTGACGAAAGGCATCCAGGGTGCGCATTTTTTCAACCACCATTTTAGGTTCTTCGTCGCTGCCGTCGACAGTTCCCTCGGCCACCACCGGGGTGTCACCATCCAGACACTCCCGCGACGCCTGGTAGACCTCCGGAAAGAGAACGATTTCAAGCTGTCCGTACATATCTTCCAGGGTCAGGAAGGCCATGCGATCCCCTTTGCGGGTACGATGAATTTTGCGTCCCGCCACCAGGCCAGCCAATTTGAACAGGGGACCTTTGTCAAATTTGCCTTTTTGACTCCAGCCCTCTTGCCTGCCACTGCCGCCAGCAGGCTCAGGACCGTTGCCGTTGCCATCGCCCGGGCCAAAGCGTTCCCGCAGCGACAGCGTTGTTTCCAGCCCATAGGTTGACAGTTCGGCGGCATACTTTTGCAGCGGATGGCCGGTAAGAAAAAAGCCCAGGGCCTCCTTCTCGAAAGTCAGCAGTTGATTGGCATCCGGTTCCGGGGCTTCGGGCAGGGGAGGCGCTCCGGATCCTGAAGCAGCGCTCTCTTCGTCCAAGGCACTGAACAAATCCCGATAACCAAGCGAAACCTCGGTCTGTTTGCGCGCTCCCTGGCTCATGGCATGGGGCAGGCCCTGGAGCAGGGCATTGCGATTTTTGACCAGGGAATCAAAAGCCCCGGCCTTGATCAATTGTTCCAGCATGCGCTTGTTGAGGATGCCGGAACCCAACCGGCGACAGAGATCATAAAGGGAGCCGAAAGATCCATCGCGGTCGCGGACAACCAGCATGGAGGCCACCCCTCCGGCGCCGACGCTCTTCACGGCGGGCAGGGCATAGCGTATCCCCTCGCCTTCCACCACGAATACATCCCGGGAGCGGTTGATGTCTGGCGGATAGACGGGAATGCGCATCTCGCGACACTCCCGGGTAAAGTGCATCAGTTTATCGGTGCTGTGCATTTCGCAGGTCATGGTGGCGGCCAGGAAGGCCACGGCATGGTGCGTCTTGAGCCAGGCGGTCTGGTAGGAAATCAAGGCGTAGGCCGCCGAATGGGACTTGTTGAAGCCATATCCGGCAAACTTCTCCATCAGGTCAAAGATGGACTCGGCCTTTTTTTCGGGTATGTCGTTGCGACGCGCCCCTTCCATGAAGGTCGCTCTCTGCGAGGCCATCTCTTCGGCTTTTTTCTTGCCCATGGCGCGACGCAGCAGATCCGCCCCGCCCAGGGTATAACCGGCCAGAACCTGGGCAATTTTCATCACCTGTTCCTGGTAGAGGATGACGCCGTAGGTCTCTTTCAGGATGGGTTCCAGTTGCGGCAACTGGTAACTGACCTCCACCAGGTCATGTTTGCGATTGATGAAATCATCGACCATGCCCGAACCCAACGGCCCGGGGCGATAGAGGGCCACCAGGGCGATGACATCTTCCAGGGTGTCCGGGGAGAGTTTTTTGAGAATTTCTCGCATCCCCGAGGATTCCAACTGAAACACGCCGCGTGTCCGCCCCTCCTTCAGAAGTTTGAACACCCCCGGGTCGGCCAGATCGATTTGGTTGATATCGATGGGGGTTTCGTCGCGTGTTGCCCGGTCGGCATTGACCATCTTCAGGGTGGCCTGGATGACGGTGAGGGTTTTCAACCCCAGGAAGTCAAACTTGACCAGACCGGCCTTTTCCACATCCCCCATGTTGAACTGGGTCACCGGCATGGGGGAGCGGGGATCCCAGTAAAGAGGCACCGTGTCGGTCAGAGGGCCGTTGGCGATGACCACACCGGCGGCATGGGTTCCCGCCGAACGCGGCAACCCTTCCAGGGCCTGGCAAAGGTTCATCAGCTCCTGGACGTCCGGTTCATCTTCCAGCAATTTTTGCAGGCGCTCTTCCTGTTTCAGGGCGCTCTCCAGGGTGATGCCCAGCACGTTGGGAATCATTTTGGCGATGCGGTCCACCCGACCATAGGGAAACTCTAAAACCCTGCCCACATCGCGGATCACCGCCCGGGCCTGGAGGGTGCCGAAGGTGATGATTTGCGCCACCCGGTCCGCTCCGTAGCGCCCCTGGACGTAATGGATGACCTTTTCGCGCAAATCCATGCAAAAATCGACATCAAAGTCGGGCATGGAGACCCGTTCCGGATTGAGAAACCGTTCAAACAACAGTTGATAGCGAATGGGATCCAGATCGGTGATATCCAGCGCCCAGGCCACCACGGAGCCTGCCCCCGAACCACGTCCAGGCCCCACCGGAATCTGTTCCCGCTTGGCCCAGCGGATAAAATCGGAGACGATCAAAAAATAACCCGGAAACCCCATCTGCACGATGACGTCAATCTCGTAATCCAGACGGTTTTTGTACAGGGTTTCTGTCGGTGCATGCTGCTCGACGGGAAGGGTCGGCAGCAGTTCGCGTTGCAGGCGCGATTGCAGACCCACGTTGGCTTCATGGTGCAGCCAGGTGGTCAGATCGTTGCCATCCGGCACGGGGAAATCCGGCAGCATGGCCTTGCCCAGGGTCAGACGGGTATTGCAGCGACGGGCGATCTGGAGGGTATTGGCAATGGCCTCCGGCACATCGGCAAAGCGCCGGACCATCTCCTCGGGTGGCACAAGGTAGTGTTGGGCGTTGAAGCGGGGACGACTCTCTTCATGCAGGGTGTGTCCCAGACCGATGCAAAGGAGAGCATCCTGGGCGGGTTGATCGGCGGGATCGAGAAAGTGGACATCGCTGGTGGCCACCAGGGGCAGGTTCAACTCCAGGGCCAGGGAGAGGGTCTGGCCATTGATCTCCTCTTCGTTCGGCAGATCGTGACGTTGCAGCTCCAGATAAAAATTGGGTACACCGGCGCCATCATCAAACAGTTTGGCCAGATTCAAGGCAGCGCTGCGTGCCTCCGGAATGCGTTTTTCCCGCAGCAGGCGACCCACCGCCCCCTTCGCCGCACCGGAGAGGGCGATCAACCCCCGGCCATGGCGTTGCAACGTGTCCAGATCGACGCGGGGCTTGCCGTGGCTCCCCTCCAGGTGGCCCACCGACAGGATACGCAACAGATTGCGCCACCCCTCCTGGTTGCGACTGAGCAGAATCAACTGATCCCGAACCTCCCGATCCGGACGCTCGGAGTGATCGCGCAGATTGGAAACAACCAGGATCTGGGCACCCAAAATCGGTTTGATGCCTGCCTTCAGACACTGCGTATAAAAGGGGATGGCGGCGAATAAATTACCCTGATCGGTCAAGGCCACGGCAGGCATTTTCGACTCGCGCACCCGCTGGATCAAGCTCTCCACCCTGACCGAGGAGGTCAGCAGGGAAAAAGCCGTATGCACATGCAAATGGACAAAAGCGGATGGAGACATGTCAAACGATCAGAAGCAAGATAAATTCCTGGGCAGACCTTCGGAAAACTTCTGTTCCCCTACACTTCCACGACAAGTGCAGAACGGCCATGGTGACACGGCTGAAGGGATAACACGAGTTACGCCAGTGCGTAAAGAAGGCACAAACAACTTGTTGATTCCAGAAGTCAGGAATTTGCCAACCTCCCCCTCGACAAACAGGCACAACCAACCTATTTTTGAGCCTTTATCCGCGTGATATAAAACGGGGAGTGCGGAAAGCTCCCCAACAGGTTTTCGAGGAAGGATTCATGCCAATCTGGATGGCTTTCGCGCTGGTGACGCTCATTTGGGGGAGTACCCCCCTGGCCGTCCAATGGAGTCAGGGAGGAGTTGACTATCTGTTCGCCGTAACAGCACGGATTGCCATTGGGGCGGTGTTGTTTCTGCTCCTGATCCCCTGGTTGCAAAGGCGTCCGGTGACATTCAGGCAACTTGTTATTGTCTCTGCCATTGCCGGATTGAATCTGTTCGCCTCCATGTTGTGTGTTTATTGGGGGGCGCGCTTTATTCCGTCAGGTTGGATCTCGGTTTTGTTTGGACTGGGCCCTGTTTTGACAGGAATCATGGCGGCCCTCTGGTTGAAAGAACCCTTCACGCTGGATAAATGGATCGGATCCCTGTTTGGTTTGGGGGGGCTGGCCATTATTTTTGGTCAGGGCGGCGCTCTGGGTGAACAGACCATGGTTGGGGTTGCTGCCCTGGTTTTGGCTGTCGTCATCTATTCGGCGGGCAACATTGGCATCAAACGATGGGGGGAGGGTGTGTCACCGTTGTGGATCACGGCCGGTTCCCTCTGGTTTGCCCTGCCCCTTTACGGGCTCTCCTTGTGGCTCTCCGGAACCCCGTGGCCAGAAGGGATTCCCCTGCGCGCCGAGGCCGCCATCCTCTACCTCGGCTTGATTGCCAACGGCGTCGGCTTTGTGAGTTTTTATTATCTGCTTAGTCGGGTCAGCGCAGCCAATGCAGTCCTGGTCACCTTGAGCGCCCCCGTGTTTGCCCTGTGGATCGGTTATGCCTTCAACCACGAAACGCTGCGTGGTGGCGTCATTCCAGGAACGATCCTTATCCTGGGGGGGTTGAGTTTTTTCCAGTGGGGATCGCCCCTGGTCAACCGCTATAACGTGACCAGGATCCCCAAAACAAACTCCTGTGAATGAAAACCCATAGACGAATCAGGTTCACTGATGTCCGACCCGATGGAAAAACTCTCCGCTCAATCGCACATAGATGGATCGGATGGATCGATGTCCGATTCGATGAAAACCCCCTCCGATCAGCCAGATCCGGTCGTGGGGGGCCACGTCGACGATGCGTCGCACCGCCTGCTGAAAAAACAACTGCAACGTGCTTTCGGCATACGCGATATCGATGAGTTCTCGCACCTTTTTTCGGATTGTTTATCGGCCATCGAGCCGGAGCCGAAACGGGCCGAGGCGTTGCATCTGGGCATGCTCCGGCTGTTGAAACTGGTGACCCGCACCTACAGACGTTTTGAACGCGATTCGCTGCGTCGTCAGCAACGCCTGCATCTGAGTTCCGAGAAACTGCAACAGGCCAATGCCCAATTGCGCGAAGAGAGTGAGAAAAAAGCACAAACAATCGATTCATTGCGCCATACCGCCAATGAAATGTTGCGATCGACCGGCCATGCCGAGATCGGTTCGGATGACGCCAGCCTGGAAAAATTGTCGCTCCTGATGGCCGAACTGGTCCGCGAAAAGGGGGCGATTCAACGCGAACTGGAACGCCAAAAATTTGCCCTGGATCAACATGCCATCGTCAGCACCACCGACGTGCGCGGTCGGATCACCTATGCCAATGATCGGTTTTGTCAAATCAGCGGCTTCACCCTGGAAGAGCTGATCGGACGCGATCACCGCCTGATCAACTCCCGTTACCACGACAAGACATTTTTCCAGGAGATGTGGCGAACCATTGGTCGCGGCGAAGTGTGGCACGGATCGGTGTGCAATCGCGCCAAGGACGGAAACCTCTATTGGGTGGCAGCGACAATTGTGCCTTTCCTGGATGATCGCGGTCGACCGATCCAGTATATCGGCATTCGCACGGACATCACCCACCAGAAAAAGATGGAAGAGACCGTCGCCGAAAGCCGACGCTTCCTGCAAGGCATTACCGACTCCATGGGCGACGGGGTATTTGCCCTGGATCGCTGGGGATATTGCACTTTTCTCAACCCCGAAGCGGAACGCATTCTCGGCTGGACCCTCGCCGACATGAAGGGCATCACCTTCCACGATGCAGTCCATTTCCAGGATGCCAACGGCAGGCATGTCTCCGAAGAGGATTGCCCGGCAAAACACATCATGGCATCCGGCCTGGTCTTTCGCTCCGACGAAGATATTTTTACGCGACGGGATGGTGTGCGCATCCCCATCTCCATGGTGGCGGTGCCCATTTGGGAAGAGGGGTGGATCAGTGGATCGGTGGGCGTCTTTCGCGATATCACCGAACAAAAACAGATCCAGGAGGCACTGCGTAAAAGCATGGAACAGGCCGAAAGCGCCAATCGGTCAAAAAGCGAGTTCCTGGCCAACATGAGCCATGAAATCCGCACCCCCATGAACGCCATCATCGGCATGAGCCATCTGGTATTGCAAGGCAACCTGGAACAGCGCCAACGAGAACACGTCCAAACCATCCATTCCGCAGGACAATCCCTGCTGCGGATCATCAATGATATCCTGGATTTCTCCAAGATCGAGGCCGGACATCTGGACCTTGAACGGGTGACCTTTCGCCTGGAAGATGTCCTGGAAACCCTGGCCAGCCTGGTCACGCTGGAGGCCCATAACAAGGGGTTGGAGATTGTCTTTCAGACCGATCCCCAGGTACCCAAAGTGCTGATGGGAGACCCGTTGCGACTCAATCAGGTCATGCTCAACCTGTTGAACAATGCCATCAAATTCACCTCATCCGGGGAGGTCATCCTGACCACCAGACTGATGGAGATGGATGACGAAATCGTTCAGATTCACTTTGCCGTGCGCGACACCGGCATCGGTCTGACCGAAGAACAACGCTCCAAACTGTTTCAGTCCTTTTCCCAGGTGGATGCCTCCATGACACGCCGCTACGGCGGCACGGGATTGGGCCTGGCGATCAGCAAGCGTCTGGTGGGACTCATGGGGGGGAAGATTGGTCTGGAGAGTACGCCGGAGGTGGGCAGTACCTTCTGGTTCACTGCCCAATTCGGCTATCAGGCAGGAGCGGGACACTGGACGGCATCACCTGGACCCGATCTGCGCGATGTGCCGGTGTTGCTCGTCGACGACAATGCCCATGCGCGAAAAGTCCAGGCCGAAATCCTGGAAAGGGTCTCCTGCCGGGTTACCCAGGCATCATCGGGACCGGATGCCCTGCGTCTCATGTCAGGATCCGACACAACCCACCGCATCCTGATCATCGACTCGGACATGCCACAATGGGATGGGCCGGAAACGGCACGACGCCTGCTGGAAACCATGGGCCAAGAGAGACCGGAAGTGCTGATGCTGTACCACAGCCGCGATCGGGAACGCATATGGTCTCAGTGCAGCAAGATGGGCATTCGTTGGTTCCTCGGCAAGCCTGTCAGTCCGGCCCGACTCCTGGATGGCGTGATGGGCGCCCTGGGCTTCAAGGTACGACGACACGAAAGCTGGGATGACCCCGACCGACCACCCCTCTCGGAAGGGGTCATGGATGCCCTCCGGGGCAAACGCATCCTGCTGGTGGAGGATCATGACATCAATCGGCAGGTGGCCCTGGGTCTGTTGGAACTGGCAGGGATCCTCGGCACGGTGGCACGCCATGGCCGGGAAGCGGTGGCCATGGTTCGGGAAGGAACGTTCGATGCCATCCTGATGGATGTGCAAATGCCGGAAATGGACGGCTACGAAGCAACGCAACACATTCGCCAGATGCCCGGGAAAGAGACCATTCCCATCATTGCCATGACCGCCGGGGCCATGGTCGGCGATCGCGAACGGTGCCTGGAAGCCGGCATGAATGACCACCTGGGCAAACCTATCGATCCATCCGGTCTCTTCACCATGCTGGCCCGCTGGCTGGAAGTGGGGTCTGTCGCCGCGATCCCGCCGCTCATGTTGAAAACCGAACCGGCCCTGGACTGGCCAGATCTGCCAGGTATCGATCCAAAATTGGGCCTGGCCCGGGTTGCCGGACGCACGATGCTCTACCACAGCCTGTTGGAACGCTTCTCCGAAGATCAGAAAGATACCATGCGACACATCCGGCTTTGCCTGGACGCAGGAGAGACAAGAGATGCCGAACGGGAGGTCCATACCCTGAAAGGATTGGCGGGCACGATCGGCGCCTTGACATTGCAGGAATCAGCGGCAAACCTGGAAAAAGCCATTCTGGCGGATGCCGAATCTGTCGATGTACCCTTGCAGGCACTTGAACAGGAACTTTCGCGCGTGTTGTCCGGCCTGTCCGCTCTGGCCAGGATGACCGAGGGTACCCACCCTGGTGGTCAGCACCACCGCGATCCATGCAGTGATACTTTCGGCAATACCGAGCGGGAACTGCTGTTGGAGGCCTTGCAGGATTTGGCTTCTCTGCTTCCTTCGCGTCAGCCACGGGCGTGCCGCCCGGCCTTGGATCGGGTCAGAGCGCTCTCGTGGCCCATCTCCCTGTGGGGACGACTGGATGTCTTGGAAAAGCGGATCCTGCGCTATCGATTCCGCGAAGCACAAGCCGATTTGGAACACCTGATGACGGAACTGGAGATGGCAGCCCATGGGCAAGCAAATCAATAACGAGGAGGGATCCAAAGCACGGATTTTCGTTGTGGATGATACCGAGACCAATATCGACCTGCTCGTCGAGACCCTCGGTGAAGATTACGACGTAGGCGTGGCCCTGGATGGCATCACCGCCCTGGATGATATTGCCACCAGTCATCCCGACCTGATCCTGCTGGATGTCATGATGCCCGTCATGGATGGCTACGAGGTGTGCCGTCGCTTGAAAGGGAACGACTCCACCCAGGAGATTCCCATCATCTTCATCACCGCCCGCAATGAAGTCGAGGATCAGACCCGGGGCTTTGAACTGGGTGCCGTGGATTTCATCAGCAAGCCTTTCTCGCCACCAGTGGTACAGGCGCGCGTGCGGACTCACGTCCAGCTGAAACGTGCCCGTGAAGCCCTGGCTGACCAGAATCGCCTCCTGGAAACAAGAGTCCAGGAACGCACGGCCGCCCTGCAACGCCTCACCGAAGATCTCTCATCGACCCGATTGGAGATCATTCGCCGTCTGGGCCGGGCAGCCGAGTTCAAGGATAACGAAACCGGGCTGCACGTCATCCGCATGAGCCACTATTGCCGGATTCTCGCCCCCCATGCGGGTCTCTCTTCGGTGGAAGCGGATCTGCTGTTTCAATCGGCCCCCATGCATGACATCGGCAAGATTGGTATCCCCGATGGCATTCTACTCAAGCCGGCAACACTGGACCGTGAGGAACTGCAGATCATGCGACGGCATCCGATCATCGGGGCCGGAATCATCGGGGAGCACGACTC
Source organism: Magnetococcales bacterium (assembly GCA_015229045.1). The sequence goes on along the minus strand of JADGCJ010000007.1, from coordinate 40,043 downwards.
TGTCCTGCTGGAAACAGCGCGACAAGTGGCCCTGACCCATCACGAAAAATGGGATGGATCGGGCTATCCTTACGGCCTGGCGGGCAGGGAGATACCCATTGTCGGCCGTATCACAGCCGTGGCCGATGTTTTCGACGCTCTGACTTCGACCCGCCCCTACAAAACCCCCTGGTCCCTGGAACGAACCCTGACCTGGATGCAGGGAGAAAAAGGACGCCACTTCGATCCGGAATTGATCGATCTGTTCATGCAACTCCTGCCCGAAATCCTGAAAATCCACGAACAGTGGAAAGAGGAGCAAAACGATACGGACATCCGGATCGCAGAGTTGACGTGATGCGTCATTCCAATTCCAGATCAAGCGTCGGTCAGGTGTCGGTCTCGTCGCCAGGAACGCCTGATCTTGCCACGGATGACAGCCTGGCAAGCTTGACGATCGGCTGCCTGTGGGAAGTGGCTTGGCAATTGCATCGGTTGGAACTCCGACGCCCGGGCGTGGCGTGTGTCAACCCCGCCAACCCTCGGTGATCCAGGGTATTTTCAGACCCTGTCACGACGCTCGAAGCCCCTTTTCCCTCCCATCCCGATCACGACAATCATGCCATGAAACCATCAGCGAAGAACCAGATCCGTTCGTACCTCCCACTCCTTTTTCTGGGACTGGCCCTCCCGGCTGGCGTTTGCTTCGCGCAGGATGCCAGCTTTGATGTGGCGACCCTTGCCATGCCCGAAACGGGTGACAAGGCCAGCTTTGTGACATCCATGAGTAAAAAGACGAACCAGGACAAAAAAATGTTGGCCTGGCGCTTTGATCGTTTCCTGGCGCTCCAGCACAACAAGGATGTCACCACCGACAAGGCGGCAAAGGCCTTCCTGCTGACCGCCCGGGAGGAGTTCACCCTGGAGCGCAACAAGTCGCATGCCTATGACCACGCCTTCCTCGATATCGGCTACGGCGTGACCATTTCCGGCCCCCATCTGGTGATGCGTATGACCTCCGCCCTGGATGTGCAGCCGGAGGACAAGGTTCTCGAGGTGGGAACCGGCTCGGGTTATCAATCGGCCGTTCTCGCCCATCTCTCCAACCACGTCCACTCGGTGGAGATCATCGAGCCACTCCACGAGCGCACCAAGGGGGTGTACAAGAAGCTCGTCGAGTCCGGCAATGCCGAGTACCAGAATGTACATCTCAAGTCCGGGGACGGCTATAACGGCTGGGAAGAGAAAGCCCCCTTCAACAAAATCATCGTCACCTGCGCCATCGACCACATTCCCCCTCCCCTGCTCAAACAGCTGGCACCCAACGGCATCATGGTCATTCCTGTTGGCCCTCCAGGCAAACAGACCCTGCTCAAGGTACAAAAAGAGGTGGATGCGGAAGGAAAGGTCACCATCACCCGCAAGGATGTCTATAACGGCAGGCTCTCCGTCTCCTTCGTCCCCTTCACCAAAGAGGGCGGTGGCACCTGGAGCGGGAAGGGCAACCGTTGAGCCATCGGCCCGTCGGCATTGCCCTGGAAGGCGTGGCCGGGCGCCGCTCCTTTCTGTTTGCGGTCTTTCTCATCGCCGGGGCCATCATTGCCTTGCAGATTACCGTCATGCGGCTCTATGCCATCTCCGGCTGGGCCCATTTCGGCTCCCTGGTGGTGAGTGTCGCCATGTTTGGTTTCGGCCTTGCCAGCACCCTCATGTGCCTGGGACGGGATCTCTTCGAACGTCGGATGGAGGCCATCGCCCGTCTCGCCTTGCTGCTGTTCGGCCCCTTGATGGTGCTGGGCAATGTGGTCTCCCAGAACGCCCGGTTCAACCCCATCTTTCTCCTGGCGGACAGCCGACAGATCCTCAATCTGGTCGTCAACCTGGTCGCCTATGCCGTGCCTTTCCTGGTGGGAGCCATCCTGCTCGGCATCTGTTTTCTCGCCGGTCGCCGCCGTTTCCAACTTACCTATGCGGCAGACATGACCGGCTCCGGCATCACCGGACTGCTGTGCCTGGCCGCCATGTACCAACTCGCACCCGAACACCTCCTGCTGTTGCCCCTGCTGCTTTGGTGGGGCGGCGCCCTGGCCTGGTTTCGTGCCTGGAGGGATCATAGCTCCCCCTGGATGGTGACTCTCTCCGGGGGAATCTCGCTGCTGCTGCTCTTTCTGTTGCCCCAGATCCAGGTCTCACCCTACAAGGGGGTAAGCTACGCCGCCAAATTTCCCGATGCCAAACGCCTGCACCAGGCTGCCAGCGCCCACGGCCTGCTCGAAATCTACGGCAGCTCCTACTTTCATTTCGCTCCTGGCCTGAGCGACATGGCCTCCCTGTCCATGAAGGAGTTGCCCAAGAATACCTACATTGGCATGTATCTGGACAGCGATGGCCCCATCGGCATCATGAAGGCCATTCCCCCCGAGCAGAACGACTATTACCGTTTTCTGCCCATGGTCATGCCCTACCTGCTCAAACCGCAGCCGGAAAACGTGTTCGTCGTGCAGTTCGGCGGCGGCATCTCGACGCGGGTGGCCCTGGCCAACGGTGCCAGACATGTCACCGTGGCGGAGGGCAATCCCATGATACCGGCAGCCTTCGCCAGCGATGCCATCAGGCGTTTCACCGACAATTTTCTGGCCGACCCCCGCCTGACCCTGGTGCCCATGGATGGTCACCTGTTCATCCGTACCAACAAACAACAGAGACGTTTTCAGGTGATCGACCTCAGTCTGGCAGACTCCACCGGGCTTTCCAGCCCCGGCGGTTTCGCGGTAACCGAGAAGTATCTCTACACCCGGGAGACCATGGCCGCCTACATGAACGCCCTGGAACCGGGCGGGGTACTGGCGGTGACGGTCTGGAACAAGGAGGATCCGCCAAAATCCACCCTGCGCCTCTTCACAACCCTGGCAGAGGCGGGTCGCGCCGCCACCGGAACCCTGGCCGCCGACTCCTTCTATGTGGTGCAAATGTTTCTCTCCACCACCACCGTTCTGTACAAAAGAGGTGGTTTTACGCCGGAGGAGCTGGCCAGGCTGGATGAACACAGCCGGGAGATGGCCTTCGACGTGGTCTACCGGCCCGGAGAACACTTCCAGGGGAACGCAACGGCCCTGCTCGCCGGGTACCGGCAGACGGTACTGGGAAAGAGCGGCTCCCCTCCCCCGGCCGCCGATGCAGAAAAAACAGGAGCGGATGACGAAGGGGCCGACATCTCCGTGCCTTCCCTGTACCGCCTCATGCTGGATCGCATCATGCACGGCGACAAGCCGGAAGAGATCTCGAGCTATCCCTTTATCATCACCCCCCTGACGGATGATCGCCCCTATTTTGCCGGTTCCGTGCGACTCAAGGAGCTGCCCGCCTTCATCGACCGTCCGGAGAGCATCTCCGACGAGTGGGGCTACCTGCTTCTGTGGCTGACCCTGGGGCTCTCAATCCTGGCAGGGGCATTGCTGCTCTCTCTGCCCATTCTGTTCGGTTGGCAGACCCTCTTTGCTCCGCAACCGGGCAAGCTCGGCACATTAGGCTATTTTGCCGCCATCGGATTGGGGTATATTCTGGTGGAGGTGGCGTTGATTGGCAAATTCATCAGCGCCCTCGGCAACCAGGTGATCTCCACCAGCGTCCTGATTACCGGCATGCTGATCAGCACCGGCCTGGGATCCCTGGCCTCCGGACGCATCGTTGCACAGGCCAAGGCTGTCATGCCGCGCATTTTTCTGGCCATCGCGGCCATTCTGGCGCTCTATGGCGTGGCCCTGGAGTCATGGTTGCCGGTGATTGGCACCCTCTCCTGGCGGACTGCCGCCTGCATCCTGCTTTTGTTCCCGCCGGCCTTTCTCATGGGGTTCCCTTTCGCAACGGCCATGACCTGTCTGACCCAATTGGGCAAGGAGCCTTTTTTCCTATGGGCGTGGGGCATCAATGGCATGTTTTCCGTCATAGGCGCGGTGCTGGTTCCCCTCATCGCCGTGAGTATCGGACTGTCGGCCAATCTCTACTTGGCGGGAGGCCTCTATCTGCTGGCCTGGCCCTGCTTTTTCGGCCTGTTGCGTTCTCCTTCCGCCCCCGCAGCCTCGTGCGGCTCGGATGCCTGATGGCTGTGCTGCTCCAAGGGGGCGTCGCCCCGGCGACGGAGCTGCCCATCGACCATGAGGTACTGTGCCGGAGTGAGACCTCCTGCCGAATCACCCTCATCGCCCGACTGCCCCACGCCCCGTTTCCCTATAACGGAGTCGTCGGCGACACCGACCAGCCCTTCTTCGATCACACCGATCCCATCAGCGGCCAGCCCGTGCATACGGTGAGCGGCAGGAGCCTCTACCCGGAGTCTCCTCACTATCGCGACAATCGGGTTCTGCTGCACCTCCCCCCGGCGTTCGATCCTGACTCGCCCTTTCAAATCCTGCTCTTCTTTCACGGGCACCATTCCGAGATCTGGCGTACCCTGGTCAAAGAGATGGCCCTGTTGGAACAGATCAACGCCACCAACCGCAATCTGGTGCTGGTGGCGCCCCAGTTGGCCCTCGATGCGGCGGATTCAAGCCCCGGCAAGCTCTACCGTCCCAAGGGAGTCAGCAACATGCTCGGGGATCTCTCCCGGGTGTTGACCAAAGAGCTGGGCAGAAAGTTTGCCGACCGATTCAAACGAGCGCCAGTGATCCTGGTGGCCTTCAGCGGCGGCTACCGAGCCTTGGCCTACACCCTGGATCGAGGCTTTGCCATGAAGCGGGAGCGCGACAAGCGGCTGCGCGGGGTGATCCTGCTCGATGCCCTCTACGGCGACCCGGAAAAGTATGCCACCTGGTTGCGGCATCCACGGCGACGCAGTTTTTTTGTCAATCTCTACGGCCCCTCCAGTGCCTCGCTCTCCGAACAACTAAAGCAGGGGCTCGCGAAACATGGTCCGCCCTGGCACGACGCCCTGGGAATGAAAATCCGGCCCTCCGGAATCTACTCTCTGGCCGTCGCCACCCCCCATGAGTCCATCTTTCTGGAGGGTCCTCCCCATTGGCCCTTGGTAGAAATACTCAAGAGGGTCGGCAACTGATTCGTTTCATTTTTTCTGGAAATGGCCTCTCGCGAAGAGTACATGAGTACTCTCAACAGATTGAGTTTTGATGGTTTCATGAAAAATCACGCACAGAAGCAGGTCAAAAAATCCAGCATAAGAAAAAAAATATCCGCAGGCTATGCTTTCGGTTTTATTTCTATTGTCTTATTCGCTCTATTCATATTCACCAATCTTCTCCTGATTGAAAAACAGATTGAACTGTACTCGACCATCTCCAGGTTTCTTGACGTTATTCTCGAAGCCAGGCGCTTTGAGAAAAATTATTTCCTCTACCATGACAAGGATGACATCAATCGATCCTTGTCGTTTGTGAGTATTGCCCAGAGAATTGTGGAGGATGACATTGAGTCTCACAAACAGGGATGGCTCGTCAGAGTCGGCGAACTGTGGCTGCACCCTTTCGAGGAGTCTCCGACGCAAAGCGGCCAGCAACCCGTCGACCCGGGGCAAATCCTTCGCCTGCTGAAGGAGTATGCCAGTCTGTTGACCCAAACCCAATCCGAACCCGAACCAACGCCAACCTTGCAGTCAGCCATTCGTGACAAGGGACAAATTTTATCGGAGATTGCCGAAAGGTTGAATAAACTTGAATTTCAGCATATTCAAGCCCTGTTCAAAGCCATCAAATGGATTCTGGTCTTTCTGATCGTGACTTTTTTTATTTTCACGCTTGTTGTTGCCAGATTCATGGTCCAATCGGTGACCAACCCCCTGCGATCCCTCGAAGAGAGCATGAATCGCATCTCCTCGGGCAACATCACCCCCCTGCCCCTGGCGGTCGCCGATGATGAAATGCGTTCCATGCACGAGGCCTTCAACCGGATGATCCGTGAACTGTTCGAGCATCGCCGCGAAATCGTCCGCTCCGAAAAACTGGCCTCCCTGGGCACCATGTTGGCCGGCATCGCCCATGAGATCAACAACCCCCTCTCCAACATTTCCACCTCTGCCGAAATTCTCCACGCCGAAATGGCTGAACCAGACATTACCTACAAAAAAATGTTGGCTGAACAAATTGTCTCTGCAACAGACCGGGCGAGGGATATCATCAAAACGGTCCTGGATTTCTCCCGGGATCGGAGTTCCGACAAAAGCCGCACCAACCTTCTCTCCGCCATACAGGGGGCGCTGCTGCTGATGCGCGGAGAGTTGGATGACAACCTTGTCGTGGATATAAAAATCGCAAGCGATCACCATGTCCTGGCCAACAAGCAACAGTTGCAACAGGTTTTCATCAATCTGCTGAAAAACTCTGCCGAAGCCATGGAATCTTCTCCCGGAGATAAACATATCGCCATCTCCTCCCGGGATGGGCATGACGGTTTCCTGGAAGTTACCCTCACCGACAGCGGACCCGGCCTGCCTGCGGGATGTTCTCAGCAAATATTCGACCCGTTCTTCACGACAAAAGAGCCTGGCAAAGGAACAGGACTAGGTCTTTTTGTCACATATCAGATCATCGAAGAACATGGCGGCGTCATTCGCGCAGAGAGTGAGCCGGAGCAGGGAGCAACCTTTAGAATAAAAATACCAGGTGGAGAAGAGAGCCATGGATGCCCCCCCACACATTCTGATCGTCGATGATGAACTCATCACCCTGCGCAATCTGGAACATTTCCTGGTCAGGGATGGCTACGGTGTACAAACTGCCAATAGTGGGCGTGAGGCACTTGCCCTTCTGGAAACAACCGCTTTTGACGTAGTCCTGACTGACCTGCGCATGGAAAAAGTCGATGGCATGCGCATACTCCAGCATTGTCGGGAAAAACAGCCTGAAGCCGAAGTGATCCTGCTCACCGGGTTTGCCACAATCGATACGGCGGTCAAGGCCATGAAACAGGGAGCTTGTCACTATACAACAAAACCTTTCAAGCTCAACGATATACGCAATGCAGTCCGGGAGGCGGTCGCCAAGTCATATCCCCGGAGAGTCGCCAGGGCTTTGCGCGAAAGGCTGGACCACCTGCCGCGCCTGGGGAAGATCATCACCCAGGATGCCGTCATGCGGCAGCTATTGGAAAAGGCCCGGGATGCGGCCCAGACCGATTGCACCATCCTGATCTCCGGGGAATCGGGAACCGGCAAAGAGCTGGTCGCCCGATACATCCATCAGTGCAGCGGTCACGCCGAGACCCCTTTTGTCGCCGTGAATTGTGGCGCCTTTACAGAGGAACTCCTCGCCAACGAGCTGTTTGGCCATGAAAAGGGGGCCTTCACCGGCGCCCATACCGCCAAGGTGGGACTCCTCGAGGCAGCTGCTCATGGCACCCTCTTTCTGGATGAAGTGACCGAAATGAGTCTGGCGATGCAGGTCAAATTTTTACGGGTCATTCAAGAACGGGAATATTATCCGCTAGGCAGCCCTGTATCCAGAAAGATCAACACACGTTTCATCGCCGCATCCAACCGAAACATTCAACGCATGGTCGACAACAATGAGTTCCGCCGCGATCTCTTTTACCGCCTGAACGTGGTATTGATCAAGCTCCCCCGCCTGGCAGAAAGAAAAAGTGATATCGGTCCCTTGACCATCCATTTTTTGACAAAACACGCCGCCAGCAAAAACAAATCGCAGATCCGTCATATCTCTGGTGATGTCATGGATATTTTGGCAACCTATCCTTTCCCTGGCAATATTCGCGAGTTGGAAAACATCATTGAACAAGGTGTCGTTTCAGCCAAAGGAACCACCTTTGAGGTATCACACCTGCCCGAGGATATGCAGCAAACCAATTGGGCCACCATCGACCAGCCAGGCGCTGCGATCCCCTCCCTCGAAGAGCATGAGATTGGCTACATCCGTTGGGTTCTCGGCAAGACAAACGGCAATAAAACCCGTGCCGCAGCCCTGTTGGGCATCGACCGGGCCTCCCTGTGGCGAAAATTGAAACGTCACGGCGTTCAATAAAATGCCGTGTTGCATTGCGCAACCATGCATTTGAGATATGACAAAATATTGTATAACAATATTATTTTAATCTTTTACCAATCATTCTCAACGCTATGCCCCCTTCGGCGTGTTGCGTAACGCAACGGTCAAACCCATGCAACGGAGACACGGACGCCGTACACCGTTGCAAGAAGCATCACACGTTGTGTTCGGCAGGCCAGAATTTAATATTTTACATTATATATCAATCAAATATAAAACGGCACGCCTGTTGCTGAACAGAGGAATCACACCTCGGAAAATCACATATTTTTTCCTGGATACTGGAACGCTCATGGGTAGGAAAAGATCATTGAAAAACATCAAGAATATACTGTTCGTCATGGGTCAGGGACTCGCCGATCAACATCGCAGCGAATCGGCTTTTACACAGGAGCTGGAAGAGGTTCCTGTCACACGGGAGGCCCACGCAACGACGGATCCCTCTTTTTCACCCGATGCAACCATCCAAAATCGGTTTGCCTTGAAGGGAAAAAAATTTTTGAAAGAACTGACATGTCGAACGATCGCCTGGCAGCACCCTCCCCACGCATAAAAAAATTCCTCCCGTTTTTGGCCTGGTGGCACCTCGTCACCCCGGCGACTCTGCGTTCTGATTTCATGGCAGGTCTTACCGGAGCGGTGGTTGTTCTTCCCCAGGGGGTGGCCTTTGCTGTCATTGCCGGCATGCCACCTGTTTATGGCCTGTATGCCGGCATGGTGCCTGCCATCGTCGCTGCTTTGTTTGGCTCTTCGTGGCATCTGGTTTCCGGACCGACAACCGCAGCCTCCATCGTGCTTTATTCCATGCTCAGCGTCCATGCCGAGCCAGGCAGCAGCCAGTATGTGCAATTGGCATTGACCATGGCCTTTCTCGTCGGAACGTTCCAATTGGGATTGGGTCTGGCACGCCTGGGAGTTCTGGTCAACTATATTTCCCATTCAGTCGTCATGGGGTTTACTTCCGGGGCGGCCCTGCTGATCGCGTCCAATCAGCTTAAATATTTTTTTGGCATTCAGGTACCCAAGGGGAGTGATTTTACGCAGACAATGATCAGCTTTTTCCGCCAACTGACCACGATCAACCCTTATGTCCTGCTCGTCAGCTGTACAACATTGATGACGGGAATTGTTATTCGGCGATTTTTTCCCCGCTTCCCCTATATGATCGTTGCCCTGCTGGTTGGCAGTTTTCTGGCCTACATTTTGAACCACTTGATCCAGGGTGTAACGGGCGTCACCACCATGGACGCCATTCCCGCTTCGTTGCCGCCCCTTTCCATGCCCGATTTTTCCCCATCCACGCTGCAAATGCTCGCTCCCGGGGTGATTGCCATCACCATCCTTGCCCTGACCGAGGCCATATCCATCGCCCGCGCCCTCGCCGTGCGCAGCGGACAAAATCTGGATGGAAACCAGGAATTTATCGCCCAGGGTCTCTCCAATATGGTGGGTGGATTCTTCTCTTCCTATGTGGCGACAGGCTCTTTCAATCGCAGCGGCCTCAACTATGACTCTGGCGCCAGGACACCTCTCGCTGCCGCCTTTTCCGGCTGCCTGCTGATTGGACTGGTCATGCTGGTTGCCCCCTTGTCCGCCTACCTGCCCCATGCTGCCATGGCCGGAGTTCTCTTCCTGGTCGCCTGGGGATTGATCGATTTTCACCATATCGACCAGATTGTGCGTACCAGCAAGACAGAGACGACCATCCTGGTCGCAACCTTCCTGGCAACCCTCCTGCTCAACCTGGAACTGGCCATCCTGCTCGGGGTCATGCTCTCTCTGGGAGTCTATTTAAACCGCACATCCAATCCCAACATTCTCGAACGTATTCCTGATTTTAATCATCCAACACGCAAGTTTGTCACGCGAGGCATCAACTCATCCGGGTGTCCCCAGATCAAACTGATCCGCATAGATGGTTCCCTCTTTTACGCAGCCGCGCAACACGTCTACAATCATCTCTCCGCAGCCACCCCCGAAGACAATAAAAGTCACGTGATCATCATTGCCACGGGGATCAATTTCATCGATATTTCCGGTGCGGATCTCTTGACCAGAGAGGCTGAAAAACGCCAGAATAGCGGATCGGGACTCTATTTTATTCGTCTGAAAAAATCGCCACGCTCTTTCCTCAAGAAAGGGGGATACCTGGCCAGAATCGGTGAGGAAAATCTCTTCAACTCCAAGTCCGAGGCCCTCCGCAAGGTCATCGCCAGAATTGACAAAAACGTTTGCGCAAAGTGCGCTCTGGACGTTTTTCTCGAGTGCCCCCAACAAAAAAAGGCAGGTGTCCTTCAATAATTTTTGTAGCTATTCAGCACCTGACAACGAATCGGGGTCCAGGGAGCTGGCGACCGGACAAGTCCAGGACGAAGTCCTGGTGGGGTTCAGGGCGAAGCCCTGACAAAGGCTTTCATGTCCAGGCCTTTCTTGAGGGGGTACCTGGGCAGTTACTGATTTTTTTCTACACAGATCAAGTTTTCAAACAGCCTCCCAGGATGTGCAATCATGCCGACACGACTGCTTGATGGTTACCAAAGATTCCTCGCCGGGTATTTTTCCGAAAACCGGGAGGCATTGCTCAAACTCGCCAACAGACAATCGCCCGAGGTGGCCATCGTCGCGTGTTGCGATGCGCGTGTTGACCCGGCCATCATCTTTGACGTTGCTCCGGGTGACATTTTTGTCATCCGCAATGTGGCCAATCTTGTGCCACCCTTCGAGGCGGAAGGCCATTACCATGGAACCAGCGCCGCCCTGGAATTTGCCGTGACAGGCCTGCAAGTGCAGCATGTCGTCATTCTTGGCCATGCCAATTGTGGAGGCATCAAATCGCTCATGTCCGGAAAGAGTGGTCAACAAAGCGATTTTCTCAACCAGTGGATGTCCATCGCCGCCAAAGCCATGGAACAGGTGCAGCAACAGGGCCACGGACTCTCGGACGAAGAGAAGCTGCACGCCTGCGAAAAGATGGCGGCGATCCACTCCATGGAAAACCTCATGACATTTCCCTGGATCAGTGACCGCGTTCTTCGGGGTACTTTGACCCTGCACGCCTGGTATTATGACCTCAGCCACGGGTGTCTGGAACAACTGACGACATGAATCATGCGGAACCAGACAGGGTTACCTCCACCCTCCAGGCCCGTCAACTTGCGTCATTGCATCGTCAGCTGACCAGGCTGCTCTTTCCTGGCACTGCCCCCTACCTGTTTTTTCATCTCATCGAGCGCACTATCCGGGTCGATAACCACCGGGGCTTTGTACCTTTCGATGGTTTCTCGCAAAACTTCCAGGTTCTGGACCAGGACCAGAATCAATTGATCCTTGAGCCTGTCACGGCACGCATCGGAGAGTTTGTCGAGGAATTTATTGCTGAAACGGAGGAGAAGGCACTCCTCCTCGGAGACGACCGTCGTGGTGCGCATGCGGGGGGTCAAGAATGATATTTCGCCAAAAATCTGTCCCGGTTTGAGAAACGCGAGGGGATTCGAGTAGGGCCTTTTGTAGACATTGGCACTCCCGCGCAAAAGGACAAAACAGGTATCGCCCAGATCTCCCTCGCTCAGAATGGACTGGTTGGGCGGGACTTTCAAAAGCTCCGCCTTGCTGTGTTCGACAATCTCATCCTTGTGCTCGTCTGAAAAATCCTTGAAGAAAGGTATTTTTTCCAAAAGCTTTTTTTGGAGCATGTTCGTTCCTCGCACTGTTTCCATCGCCATCGGTCGGTCAATTTATAGCGGCCTTGATCCCGTCTGCAAGGGAGCGTGTCACCAAAGTGGCGAGGAATTGATTTTGGGAATATCATGTTCTCTGTCCCAATGTCCTTCGATCGACCTTTGACCTTCTGTCCTTATCCGGAGGATAGGGATTTTCAGTCTGATCTGTTTTCCTTCTGTCGGGTCCACGGACAAAGATAAAACAGGTCCGAATCATGGACTCAAAGATTCCACAACTTTGTTCGACATCGGGACTCTTGTTGAACATGTCCTTGTTGGACCTGTCTCTGTTTGAGACTTCCAGCTTCTTGTTGGCAATCATGATGCCAAATATGCGGGCAAGATCTGGTCTCTTGATGATGACCTGTTGGAAGGAGTCCTTCGTTATCTCAAACACAACGGCAGATGTTGGAAAGGTCACCGTGGCCGTTCTTTTTTCACCTGTCAGGAACGTTATCTCCCCGAATATTTCACCTGACTTTATCGTATTTATCTTTCTTTTCTCCTGGCTTTCGTTGATATTGATCATGACATCGGCAATACCCTCGACCAGCACAAACATGGATGTACTATAATCCCCATGTTTAAATATGGTACCACCTTCGGGAAAAGACCTGCAGACCATGCGATCCGCAATTTCGCGCATCTCATCTTTTTCCAGACAAGAAAAGAAGCCTATCCTTGAAATTGCTTTGATACGATTCTCCGGCAAATCGAAGTCGATTTGCACGGAAGAGTGGCTCGACAAAACGGTTTCATGCTTGGGCGATGTCGGGACGATGCCCGATCTCAGCAGACTATTGAGAACCGCTGCGATAGCCAGATGCCGCCCCCTGTCAGGGAACATCTTGGAGGGGTGCAGCCAATAATTGACGCTATACTTGACACCATTGTCAGTGATATCGCAGACAAGCGTCTTCGGAGCTGGATTATCAAGGAAGCCATCCTTTCCGGCAACTTCCAGAATGCCCGATTGAATGAGACGAAGGCCTCGTTCCACTGAAACCGAGAAATCCAGACAAACATTGATTGTAAACCGACTCTTCTCGTCCGGGAGGTTGAAATTACTTATCACCGAAGAAGATATCAGACTGTTCGGTATGGCAACCATGACGTTTTCTTCTGTCTGGATACGTGTTGTCCTCCAATTGACTTCCTTGACACACCCAAAAATGTTCTGACTCGCCACCCGGCCATGCAACAAGACCCAGTCGTGCAGCTTGAATGCCGGATCAATATTCGTTGTCAAACCGGAAAATATATCAATAATAATTCTTTGCAAAGAAAAGCCCAGCACGATTCCGATGACACCGGAAGCTGTCAAAAAGTGCACGATGGATTGGTCATAGACTTGGACCATGATACCCGACATGGCTCCAACATATACCAGGAACCCGGATACATTAACGAGAAGTTTTGGCGGTTTGTGTCCCAACTTCCGGGTAACAACCCCGTCCCAAACAACAGCCTTGATGATCTTGTTTGCAATGAACGCAAAAAACAACCACAGGACTATTTTAAGCACATTTGATTTGTCACTGCTGGCGGCACTGTCGCTGAACAAATAATAAACCAGCGGTCCAAAACAGATAATAAACAATAACGCATACAGAGATATCAACCGCAGAGGACTCTCCCTGTTGGTCACGACCCTGACGGCCAGCCAGACGAATTCATTTATTTTATCTTTCAGGAACATACTCTTGGACTCACAATAAAGATCATTAAACTCCGAAAGACCGACTCCTCAAGCCCCAACATGTATGTTCCGGAAAAAGAAAGAGGCATCATTTCAATTCCAGATCAAGCGTCTGCCTCGTTGACTGCCTCACTCACTCCTCGCCGTACCCAACACGTACTGTCTCGTCGCTCACGCGTTGTCGCCTCGCATCCATCTTGATCTGGAATTGGAATGACTCAACTACTTTTCCAATATGGGCCATGTATGGATCAAGTCTGCAAAACCGTTGCGGGCCAGAATGTCTTGCCACGCAGGCTCACCACGCAGCTGCTGAAGTCTGGTATTGAATTGTGCCAGATCCCCGGCAGAGAACTCCTTCGGAGACAAGGCGATACGCAAAGGAACAATGCCGACAGCGATGGGCAATATCTCCAGTTTATCCATGACCCCTTCGACACGAAAGCTGTAAATATTCGACAACGTGGAAATCAAGACGAGATCGACCTTATGCAATAAAAGGTTACGGATGACTTCGCCATCAGAACGATAACGTTCGATCTGAATATTCGGATCTTTTTCCAGCATGGGATAGTGATAACCCTGACGTCCGGCAATCTTGCGCCCCCATAAATCGCTCAACTGATTCAGAGGAAACCCCTCGCCCTGACGCGTGACAATCGTCGTGTACTCGTCAACGACAGGATCCGTGAACAAAACAGCATCCTTGTTTTTAGGTGTCATGACAATCAGGGAGGATGCCCCAATCTGATTGTCCCGGATGGCACCCAGTATCTCCTTCATCGACATGCCGATAAATACGGGAGAAAAACCCATACGTCTCAGAATGATGTCTGTTACCTCAGCCATCACACCGACGGGTGCGCCTTTTTCCAGTCGGGTAAAAACAGTTCCAGGGACAGCCACAAGCAACGAACGCCCACCGTTGGCACGACTCAGATTTCCCAACGGAGTGCTCGCCGTATCCGCACAGCTTGTTCCGGGATAGATGGACGGCAGCAAACTGACGACCAAGGAGCATAAAAAGCGTTTCAGCATTGTTGGCATCCCTATCGAGGCGATGATCCGAAAAATCTCTCTGCGCACAACCACACGTGGATGGAGTCAGGATTCATGTTCTCAGCCAACCAGGCGACTACATGGTGACTCCCGGCTTGGGGCTCAACAAGTCCGGAACTGGAGGAGCAGGCGACTGTGCCGCAGCGGGCTGGCCGGGATCGGGCTGCTGCACAGGTGCTCCCCCAACACCGACCGGGGGGGGAGTCCCTCCTCCAACCGCAGGAACACTCCCTCCAACCGCAGGAACGCTCCCATCCACCACCGGAGCACCCGGAATCGCAGTTGGCATACCCGGAACGACGACCGGAACACCCGGAGCCGTTTGACCCATCGTGACCGCAAGAGCAGGATTGGCCGAAGCCTGGAAATTCAAGGGTACACCTTGTTCCAACGGCTCCTCTATCCTGGTTTTGCACTCGCCACGGCTGCCATCCTGGAGGATGGTTTCACACAGGTTGGCATCGCGCAAGATCACATTCTTCATCACGGCCCCTGTAAAGTCGGCTTTTCTCAAATCCGCTCCCTGGAAAGTGACGCTATCGATGATGGCACCAACAAAATTGGCTGAACGCAAGTCGGCTTTGCGAAAATTGGCCTGTTTGATATAGGTCGAGGTGAAAGTCGTTTGTTTCATGCGCGCATGGCCAAAATTGGTATTCAGCATATCCGACCCCTGAAAAACGGCCCGCACAAGAATGGAGTCTTGCAGATCGGCATCACGCAAGCTGGCGTTGGTCAGGTTGGCCTCACGCATGTTGGTGTTGCGCAGATTGATTTTGGTCAGGTTGGCATCGGTCAGGTCGGCTCTTTCGAGCGTCGACGTGCGCAAGTCAGCCCCCGACAGGTCGCTGCTGGTCAGATTGGATTGCGAAAGGGTCGCCGTGCGCATCGTCGCGTTGCGAAAGGTGGAACGAAACATCGATGCGTTTTCCATGGAGGCATTGGAAAAGTTGCCACCGTCAAAATCGGCCCACTCCATGCGCGCCATTTGCAGGTTGGCCGATTGAAATTGCGCATTCTTGAGTACCGACCAGGAAAAATTGGCACCGTACAGATAAGACCCGGTAAAATCCTTGCCCGTCAAATCAGTCAGGGTAAAATCGTCATAACGCAGATCGCAGAAGTGGCACTTGTAATCCTTCCTGGCCCACTCGTAGTGCCGTTGCTTGGTGGTGTACTCGCCACAACCACTCAGCAAAAGCAGCAACACTCCCAACAGGCAGCACTCGTCTCGATACTTCCGTACTCCTCCGAAGAAGTCGATCATGCGGGAACTCCTCCGTATCAGTAATAAAGAAAATCTTTGATCTGGTCGAGCCGAGATCTGATGCTGCGCATGTCGGCCCATGTCTCAAGGTCCACATCTCCTGTGCGAAACTCCCGATAGAGACTGTTCTCCTGCAGGTGATGAAACACCGATGCCCAGTTTGGATAGGGCTTGAACCAGTCCGCATAACGGGCGCGCAGATTGGCCAGAGGACGTTCATCCTCGTTCAAGGTCTTTTCGTACTCTTGTCGCGCATTTTCGGATTGATAGACATATTGCGGCTGATGCGGAGTGATCAAAATAAGAACCGACTTTTGAAAGTCGGCTTTGGCATCTTGCGAAAACAGATACTGCATGATGGGAATTTCCCGCAGACCCGGCACACTGTCGTTGTTTCTTTCAGCCTCCTTTTCACTCAACCCGGCCAGGATCAAGGTCTCGCCGTAACGCATGACGACGCTGGAGGTCACCTTGTTCAGGGTGGTCTCCAACTTGTATGAAAAATCGACATTCGCGCTGGGCGAGTTGAGGAAGGAGCGCTCCGCGTTGACATTGATTCTGAGGTGATTCCTGTCCAGGAAGGTGGGAGAGATGACCAGCTTGACACCAATCAGCTTCTGAATCTGGACAGGTTGGCCTCCCTGTCCGTTATTGGCCCCGGAAACGGCAGCCGCCGTCAGATCCACGCCCGAAAAAAACTCCGACGACTCGCCGGCAAGGGCAACCAGGGTGGGACGCGCCAGAATCTCGTTGCGCTTGCTGTTGGCATTCATGATGTTCAGGGTGTAGGAGATGGCCGGAATGGTCAAGGCACGTGTAATCGTCCGCGCCTGGGTGTTTTCCGCATCGCTGGCAAAACCCTTGGTCTGTTTCCACTGATAGGCGGGGAGATTGGCGTCACCAAACTGCAATTTCAGACCATTCAACAGATTGACGCCACGCGAAGATTGCAAATTCTCCTCGGTGAGGATCATCACGACATCGACTACAACCATTTTGCCCTCGGTACCGGGAGCGGTCGGCGTCGTGGTGCCCACCACACCACCCACACCAGGAATACCCACACCAGGAATACCCACACCAGGAACACCCACACCAGGGGTTGGACTGATCCCAAAATCAACGGTACGCAGTTTCGGCTCCATGGCGTAAAACTCTCTCCACTCCTCCATGCGACGCTGCAAATGAGACAGAAGTGCACTGTTATTGGTCACCTGGCGCAGTTGGTTCAGGTACGCCTCGGCCTGGCCATACTCCCCGAGCGCCGACATCACCATGGTGGCATTACGCAGCTCGGTGTCGCGTCCTTTCAGCGTACCCATGGCATCCAAGGCCTTGACTGCCCCGGCTGCAATGTCCGGCGCATTGTTGCGGTAGGAAGCATAGATCAAACTGCCGAGTATTTCAGGATCATCCTTGCGCACACTCATGGCTTCGGCAAAGTGCTTCTGCGCCCCGCCAAAATCACCCGTCTCGATGAGCAGACGCCCCAGCAGATAGTGCGCAAGCCAGTTGCCACCGTCAAATTTGATGGCCATTTCGTAGCCCTGTTTGGCCAGGTCATACGATCCCTTTTCCGAGCCTTTTTTTTCCGAACTGCGGGAGATGAGGTGGTAGATAAAACCGTTGAGCAGGTGATAATAGGAGCGATCGATGCGTTGCCCCAGGGCGACGTTGATCTTTTGCGAGGCCTCGGCCAGGCGGTTTTCGGAGACCAGATTGACAGCCTCGGTGGCCAGGCGATCCGAGTCGGAAAGCGCCCTGGTCGATTGAAACGCCACCAGGGGTTTGTCAAGGGGAACATCCTGCGTCGCGTGATGCGAGGGAGAGACACATCCACTTGTCCCAACAAGAATCGCGACACCCATCGCCCAGAACACTCGAATACGCATGAGACTGTTTTCCTTGGAGAGATGTTCAGACTGAGGCAGACTGCGCTACTGATACCTGAGTTGAATCCGGTATTCGGTCAATTGAAATAGCAATATACATGCCACAATCAACATCACAGCAAGAAAACCCCTCTTTCACTCTCCGACCGCGAGAGTCGCCACGCGACCTCCACAACAAAAAACAAGCCTCGCATTGACCAAGAGACAGGCTTCCTGGATAAAAGGATGACCTCGTTGCCACTCTGTGGAAACAAGAGGGCACCCGGTGCGGAAGCTACCCCAACAGACAATAAAGCGCAACAACCAATCCGGCACGGCTGTCAGCCAGAGTCTCCCCGGAGTGTGCCGCGAAATAATACTTGACTGAATATATCGGATATTACATCCTGGACCACGCTGATCCTTTTGGGGAAGGCGGGGCATATCGCCCCTCTCGCTCTGCCCGAGGAGATAGCGCATCTGATTCCAATTCCAGATCAAGATGGATGAGAGGCGACAGCGCGTGAGCGACGAGACAGTACATGTCGGGTACGGCGAAGAATGAGTGAGTGAGGCAGTCAACGAAGCAGACGCTTGATCTGGAATTGGCATGACGCACCCTGAGGGAGGGAGATCCGGTTGGCATGTTCACACGAATTCGCAACGACATCCGGGTGGTATTCGCGCGTGATCCGGCTGCCCGCAATTTTCTGGAGGTATTCCTCTGTTATCCTGGGGTTCACGCCATGCTGCTCTATCGTCCGGCACACTGGCTTTGGCATCACCGGATGAAGTTGCCGGCGCGCATGCTCTCCTACCTTGGACGCATGTTGACAGGGATCGAGATTCACCCCGGGGCGGTCATCGGCGAAGGTTTTTTCATCGACCATGGCATGGGCGTGGTGATCGGCGAAACCACCGAGATCGGCGCCAACGTGACCATCTACCACGGTGTCACCCTGGGCGGCACCTCCTGGCAAAAGGGCAAACGTCATCCCACCCTGGAAGATGACGTGATCGTTGGCGCCGGAGCGAAAATTCTGGGTCCTGTGACCATCGGCAGCCGTGCCCGGGTGGGCTCCAACGCCGTGGTGGTCAACAATGTGCCTCGGGATGCCACGGTGGTCGGCATTCCAGGCCGGGTGATCGTTGGCAACCGGGGAGGAAAAGACAAGGCCGGTGCCTTGTTTTCCGCCTACGGCCACCTGGAAAGCATGCCCGACCCGGTCGTCAAGGCCATCACCTGTGTACTGGAACAAATGCACCACCTGGATGACCGGCTCGAACAGCTGGAAGCAAAGGAAAACGGTGCAATACATCCGCCCGGCAATCAGACCGGACCTCAAGAGGGCAAAGAGAAGAGAAGCTCCGCCGGACATGCCACCAGGGTTGGTGTCCCGGACTGCCTTCAGGGTGCCAAGTCCACCAAGACAAATCCGGAAGAGATGCAAGGGGATTGCAAACCATGAAATTGACGACCAAAGGGCGTTACGCGGTCTCGGCCATGCTGGATCTGGCCTGTCATACGGCAGAAGGACCGGCCTCGCTTGCAGATATTGCCAAACGCCAGGAGATTTCCCTCTCCTATCTGGAACAACTTTTTGCCAAGTTGCGGCGCGGGGGTCTGGTGCGCAGTGTGCGGGGACCAGGAGGGGGGTATCTCCTCTCCGGATCGCCAGCGACGATCAGCGTTGCCGATATCATCCACGCCGTGGATGAGTCCATTCGCACCACTTCGTGCGATACAACGTCTGACGACAATCAGGGGTGTGTGCGTTCGAGTCGTTGTATTGCGCACCACCTCTGGGTCGAACTGGGCGAAAAGATCCATGACTATCTGGAATCAGTCAGTCTGGACGGCCTAGCCAAGGCGTATCACAATGGCCACGCGCTGCAAAAACACGGCCCCATGGAGCTGCCGGGATGATTTATCTGGACCATAATGCCACGACGCCCGTCCGGCCGGAGGTGCGGGAGGCGATGCTCCCCTGGCTGGGTGAGCAGTGGGGATCGCCGTCCTCGATCCACGCCCCGGGACGTCTGGCCCGCCAGGCGGTGGAAAGCTCCCGTCGTGCCCTGGCTGAACTGTTGAAAAGTCACGCCAGCCAGGTGGTGTTGACCAGCGGCGGCAGCGAGGCCAACAACATGGCCCTGTTCGGTCTGGCTGCCGCCAAAAATTTTCGGGGAGAGATTATTGTCTCGGCCATGGAACACCCCTCGATCCTCGAACCGTGCCGCATGCTGGCCCGGCGCGGTATCAAGATACACCTTGCGCCGGTCAACGACCAGGGCGAGGTGGATGCCCCGTGGATCCTGGCGACCCTGACCCCGGAAACCATTCTCGTGTCGGTGATGCAGGCCAACAATGAAACCGGCGTGCTGCAACCTGTCGAAACCATCGGCCAGGAGTGTCGTGCCCGAGGGGTTCCCCTGCACGTGGACGCCACCCAGACCGTGGGCCGGATCGATGTCGACCTCAGTCGCCTCCCCGTGGATTTATTGACGATTTCGGCGCACAAGTTTGGCGGACCCAAGGGCGTCGGTGCCCTGATTCTCGACAAACGGCTGCCTATGGAACCCTTGATCAGTGGTGGCGGCCACGAATGGGGTCGGCGCGCCGGAACGGAAAATGTACCGGGTATCGTTGGTCTTGGTGCCGCCGTGACAGCCCTCGCCCCCGGTCTGGCCGCCGAAACAGCCCGCCTGACCCAACTGCGGAGGCTCCTTGAAGAAAAAATGCTCTCTCTCCTCCCCGATTGTGTCATTTTTGGCCAGAAGGCAGCCCGTTTGCCCAACACCACCCTGCTGGGCCTGGCCGGCCTGGATGGCGAGACCCTGGTCATGAACATGGATCTGGCCGGTTTTGCGGTGAGCGGCGGCTCGGCCTGCTCGTCGGGGAGAATGGCGTTTTCGCACGTCCTGCGCGCCATGGGAACCCCGGAAACCCTGGGACGCGGGGCGGTGCGCGTCTCCCTCGGCTGGAACAGCCAGCCGCATGATGTCGAACAGTTTATCCAAAGCTTTGTCCGGGTGGTGGAGCGCCTGCGAAAAGGGGCTTGACACCTCGACTGCGGCTGGTGGTTGAAAGGAGTTTGTGACGATGAAACTGCCCATTTATCTGGATTATCAAGCCACCACGCCCGTGGATCCCCGGGTGTTGGAGATCATGCTGCCCTGGTTTACCGAAAAATTTGGCAATCCGGCCTCGCGCTCGCACCCCTATGGCTGGGAAGCGGACAAGGCCGTGGAGAGAGCCAGGGAACAGGCGGCACGTCTCATCGGTGCCGATCCGCGTGAGATTGTGTTCACCTCCGGGGCCACCGAATCGGACAATCTGGCCATCACCGGCGTCGCCCGTTTCAATCGGGAGAAGGGGAAGCACATCATCACCCTGGTGACCGAACACAAGGCGGTCCTCGATACCTGTCGGCATCTGGAGGCCGAGGAAGGGTTCCATGTCACCTACCTTCCCGTGGAACGCAATGGACTGGTCAATATGCAAGCCCTGGCCGAGGCCATCACCGACCAGACCATCCTGATATCGATCATGGCGGTGAATAACGAAGTCGGCGTGATCCAACCCCTGGAGGCAATTGGCGCCCTGTGTCGTTCCCGCAAGGTTCTCTTTCATTGCGATGCCGCCCAGGGGGTGGGCAAAATTCCCCTGGATGTCGAAAAGATGCAGATCGATCTGCTCTCGGTTTCCGGACACAAGATCTACGGCCCCAAAGGGATCGGCGCCCTGTATGTGCGGCGACGGCCCCGGGTGCGCCTGAAGGCGATCATCCACGGCGGCGGCCACGAACGGGGCATGCGTTCCGGGACCCTCTCCACCCCCCTGATCGTCGGCTTGGGCGCGGCGTGTGCCCTCAGCCAGCAGGAGATGGCACAAGAGAGTCGTCGTCTGCTCGACCTGCGACAACGCCTCTACAACGGCATCACCGCCCGTCTGACACATGTCGAGTTGAATGGCGACGGAGAACATCGTGTGCCCGGTAATCTCAACGTCTCTTTCGGCTATGTCGAAGGGGAATCGATGATGATGGCCATCAAGGATATCGCCGTGTCGTCCGGCTCGGCCTGCACGTCGGCCTCTCTGGAACCCTCCTACGTCCTGCGGGCCATGGGGGTCGGCGAGGAGATGGCCCATACCTCCATCCGCTTTGGTCTGGGACGCCAGACGACGACTGAAGAGATTGATTTTGTGATCGACAAAGTGGTCACGGCGGTAGAAAAACTACGCGATATGTCCCCGCTGTGGGACATGGTCCAGGAGGGGATCGATCCCGGTACGGTCCAGTGGAGCGGACACTGACGGAAGGATCGACCCCGGTACGGTCCAGTGGAACGGACACTGATTGAAGGAGAAGGCAGATGTCTTACAATGACAAGGTACTCGATCACTATGAAAATCCCCGCAATGTCGGGGTTCTCGATAAGAATGACAGCCAGGTCGGCACCGGCATGGTGGGCGCCCCGGCGTGTGGCGACGTGATGCGTCTGCAAATCCGCGTCAACGACCAGGGAATCATCGACGATGCCAAATTCAAGACCTTCGGCTGTGGTTCAGCCATCGCCTCGTCGTCTCTGGTGACCGAGTGGATCAAGGGCAAGACCCTCGATGAAGCACTGACCATCAAAAACACCCAGGTAGCCGAAGAGCTGGCCCTGCCGCCGGTCAAGATTCACTGTTCGGTATTGGCGGAAGACGCCATCAAGTCGGCCATTCAGGATTTTCGCCAGAAGCAACAAAAGAGGGAGAGTGCATGATGACTGCCACGCAACAAGGCTCGATCACCATGACCGAACGCGCCGCCGGGCGCGCCAAAGAGATGCTCGCCAAACGCGGCACTCCCGAGGGGGCCATCCGTATTGGTGTCACCACCTCGGGTTGTTCGGGCATGTCCTACAAGCTGGAGTTTTGCGACGCGGTGGCAACCGAGGATCGCGTCTTCGACAGCCAGGGCGTTCGTCTGGTGGTCGATGAAAAGTCCCTGCTGATCCTGAACGGTACCCTGGTCGACTTTGAGACAGCCCAATTCAAATCCGGCTTCAAGTTTATCAATCCTCTGGAAAAAGAACGGTGCGGTTGTGGAGAGTCCTTCAAGGTGTAATCCGGAACGGAGGCGAAAAGGAGGGCGACCCACCGCATGGTGACCCATGATTCACGAAAGAGAGTGCTGGTCCTGTGGGGCGGTCACGGGGGGTGCCCCGTTCTGCCCCGGCTGCAACCTGATCCAACCCCCGGAACCGGGAATGGATCCCTTCGCCTTGTTGGCGTTGCCGCGTGCCTTTCAGGTCGACCGTGACCAGTTGGATAACGTCTATCGGGAGAGGCAGCAGCAGTTTCATCCTGACCGCTTTGCCCTGCGCTCTATCCAGGAGCGACGCTACTCCCTGGAACAGGTGACGCAACTGAACGAAGCCTGGCGCACCGTGCGCGATCCTTTGCAGCGCGGCACCTGTCTGTTGCACCTGTTGCGTGGTGAGGGGACTCTGGCGGCTGCCGTTGCGCCCGATGGCGGCGGCGACATGGCCAGGGATCCGGTATTCCTGATGGAAGCCATGGAGATGCGCGAAGGGTTGGCCGAGATCTCCACCCGGAGCGCCCAGGCCGGGGAGCAGCTCGCCGCCTTGCGCCAGGATGTCGAGCGGCGGATCGAGGCGGAGATGGCTGCCCTGGAGAGCCTGTTCTCTCCCCTCATGGCGGTTTCCCCCACGCCCGAGACCTTGGAAGCGGTCGAACGCCACCTGAACCGTTTGCGCTACCACCAGCGCTTTGTCGAAGAGCTGGACCGGCTGGAAGAACAGGTGGGTTGAAAGGGCAAAATGGCGGTTGGGTAGCGCAGGATCGAGGTGAATCATGGACGTCTTGTTGGATATATCTGAACCCGGAGCCGCCCCGCAGCCACACGCTCCCCGCCCGGAGGAGCAACGCCGCGTGGTGGGCATCGACCTGGGCACGACCTTCTCCCTGGTGGCGGCCATGAACCTCCAGGGAGCACCGGCCTGCATCCCCAATGCCGAAGGCAAGGTCTCTCTGCCTTCGATCGTGCATCTGGGTGCTGCGGGACAGGTGCTGGTGGGACAGGCGGCCCGCGCCATGGCCATCACCCATCCGGAGGCGACCATCCTCTCGGTCAAGCGCTTCATGGGGCGCGGCCTGGCGGATGTGCCAGCGGATGGCTATCGCCTGGAAACCGGCAGTGGCGGCATGGTGCAGTTTTTTGCCGGAGAGCGCTGGTGGTCGCCGGTGGAGATCTCCGCCAAAATATTGGAAGAGTTAAAGAAACGCGCAGAGACCGCCCTCGGTGGACCCCTGTATGGCGCCGTCGTCACCGTCCCGGCCTACTTTGATGACGCCCAACGCCAGGCGACCAAGGATGCCTGTCGTCTGGCCGGTCTGGAAGTGTTGCGCCTGGTCAACGAACCCACCGCAGCGGCCCTGGCCTACGGTCTGGATCAGAGCAAAGAGGGGGTCTACGCCATCTATGATCTGGGAGGAGGCACCTTCGATATTTCCATCCTGAGATTGACGCAAGGGGTGTTTCAGGTCATGGCGACCGGCGGCAACTCGGCCCTGGGCGGCGATGATTTTGATCGGCGCCTGGGGGCGTTGTTCCTCACGGAGATGGGCGTGCCATCCCCCTCCCCCAGTCAACGGCACAGCGTCCATCAAGAGGCCCGCCGGGTCAAGGAGGCCCTGACCACCAAGGAGTCTGTTCAAATCACCCTGCCCCTGGCCGATGGCAGCCTCTATCGTCGGGAGATGGGGCGTATTGAATTCAACACCCTGACCCAGGATCTGGTACGTGCGACCGGGGTTCCCTGCCGACGTGCCCTGAAGGATGCCGACGTCACCCCGGAAGAGCTGCAAGGTGTGGTGCTGGTCGGGGGTTCGACCCGCATGCTGGCGGTGCGCACCTTTGTCGCCGAGCTGTTCAGACACGAACCCCTGGTGGACCTCGATCCGGACCAGATCGTTGCCCTGGGCGCAGCGATCCAGGCCGATCTGCTGGCTGGCAACCGGCGCTCCGACCTCCTGCTGCTCGATGTCACCCCGCTCTCCCTCGGACTGGAGACCATGGGGGGGCTGGTGGAGAAGGTGGTGCCACGCAACAGCCCGATTCCCACAGCCAGGGCGCAGGAGTTTACCACCTTCAAGGATGGGCAGGGGGCGATGGCCATCCATGTGGTGCAGGGCGAACGCGAAACGGTCGATCAATGCCGCTCCCTGGCCCGCTTCGAGCTGCGCGGAATCCCCCCCATGGTGGCCGGGGCGGCACGCGTCCGGGTGACGTTTCAGGTCGATGCCGATGGACTCCTGACGGTCGCGGCCCGCGAACAGACCACCGGCGTCGAGCAATCGGTGGCCGTGAAACCCACCTACGGCCTGGGAGACGGCGAAATTGAACGCATGCTGCGCGAGGCCCTCGAACATGGCGCGGAGGACTTGAATCTGCGCCATCTGCAAGAGGCGCGGGTCGAGGCGGAGCGGGTTCTCAATGCCCTCCTCTCGGCCCTGACAACGGACCGGCACCTTCTGACCGACGTCGAATGTCAGCCCATCGAGGCGGCCATGGTTGCGTTGCGCACGGCCATGGGGCAGGATGACCAGCGAGCCATCCAGGAGCGCATCCAGGAGCTGGACCGGGCATCGACGATGTTTGCCCAGCGACGCATGGATCACAACATCAAAACCGTCATGACAGGTCGTCAGCTGACTGACTTTGAACAGGATTAACCAGCCATGCCCAAGATCACCTTTTTGCCCATGAACCAGACCGTCGAGGTGGAAACCGGCCTCTCTCTCCTGGAAGCGGCGCACGAACATGACATTCCTCTGGAGGGGGCCTGCGAAGGCTCTCTGGCCTGTTCGACCTGTCATGTGATCGTCGATCCGGCCTGGTCTGACCGTCTGGAAGAGGCCACCGAGGATGAGGAGGATGTCCTCGATGAGGCCTTTGGTGTCACCCCCACGAGTCGTCTGGCTTGCCAGGTGACGATCACCGCAGCCCTGGATGGGCTGCGGGTGACCGTGCCTGCCTATACCGTCAACATCAGCGTGGACAAGAACAAAAAGGGGACCTGAGATGCCCGAGCGCCTCCAGTGGACCGACATTGCCCCCATCGCCATCGCCTTGGCCGAAACCAAGGCGGATACAGATCCCCTCACGGTGCGCTTCACCGATCTCAGACAGTGGGTCATGGATCTGCCCGGTTTCGCCGACCGGCCCGAACGCTGCAACGAAAAGATACTCGAAGCGATTCAAATGGCCTGGCTGGATGAAAGAGACTGAGCCGTTTCCGCCGCGAAGCACAGGGTTTTTTGGGGTCGAAAAAAGGTAGGGAGAACAGCGTCGTGTTGTGGTTACGCCGTTTCGTCGGTCGCCTCGCCGCCAAAGACATCCTGTAACGAACAAGCATCGATCGACCTGTCTATCCACGCATCCAGGGTGTCCAGACTGGCGGCGAAAACCCTTGACTCGACCCAGGCGGGCAGGTCGGGAAAGCGACGGCGAAGGATACGAAGCAGAGTGGCGGCTTTGCCTTCCTGGCGGCCTTCCTGGCGGCCTTCCTGGCGGCCTTCCTGGCGGCCCTTCTGGCGGCCTTTCTGTTCAGCATAGATGATTACTCCACGCTGGTCCTGTATGAATATCTCCCTCCTCTCCTGATCATCCAACTCTTCCTGGGTAAGACCAGCCTTGTTGGCGATATCAAAGGCTTTTTTGATCGCTGGTTCATCTGCCAATATTTTTGGCACGACCTGCAAGTCACCGGCATGCTTCAAAAAGTAAAACCATTTGTCCACAATGTTCCCAAGCTGGTCCTCATCCTTGATAAATTTTGGCAATTCTGCAAAGACCAACTCCAGGTCGTCCAGCGAAATATCCGGATTGTCCGAAGCCCTCAGCATGAAACGGTTGACGATGTCGGGAAGCTCCTCAAACATCATGAAATCCGTGATGGTTATGGCAACCACGTTGGTCAGTAAACAATACTCTTCGCCTTTCCGGATCTGGCCAACGTAGGCCTTGCAGGCGTTGTAGAGGACTCTCTTCTCGAAACCGGCGACGTTGAGAACCTGCATTTCGATGACGTACTCCCAGCCTTTTTGGTCCTTGACCCGAACATCCAGATAGGTATCCTTCATGCCCTTGATCTTGGGTACCAGATAAGGATCCAGGATGACCACCTCAGTGATCCGATTGGGTGGGCGCAGGGAGAGAATGGCATTCAGAAAGCTGATCAGAACATCGTGACTCTCTTCGGAGCCGAAGATCTTTTTGAAGGCAAAGTCGGTCTTTGGGTTCAGAAAATGCATGTATCGGCGCCTGGAATGAGCTTGCAACCCCACCACAGACCAAGTGTATCAGGACCATTCGGACAAGTCATCAATTTCGGCGCTGGATACCCGTCCCAACTTTCGGTGACCCGGGGGCCAGTCTCCCCTGCGGGGCTTCGCCCCGGATCCCACCAGGGGGAAGGACACAGATCTTCCCCCTGGACCCCCTTCCCGGTCTTTCAATAATTTTTTTGCTGCGCTTCCGGTGCGCACTTGACCAGCCAGCGGCAAATGTGGTCAACCCATGACTGCGCCTGAATCCTGGTTCCGGCTTCGTTGAAGTGGGCGTTGTCCGACAAGCGCAAAGAGGATCCCAGCCGATCCATATCAGGCCCTTCGAGGGCCAGACCGGAGGTCCAGACTTTCTGCTGGGCCTGGCGCACGGCAGAGGAGGTTTCCCCGTACAGCCAACTGGCCTGCGCCACCATCCAGGGGATCGGTGGCTGCGAAAGCTTCCGAGCCTGGGTGATGATCGTTGCCAAGTGCTGCACATACTCCTCGGATGACCGATGAGCATCACTCTCTCCCTGTTGCCACAAGATGGCCCGAACCCCTCGTGGTCCGACGGAACGAATCGCCCTCTCCAGCCCGGAAAAACAGGGCGTCCCGGGCTGCCACGCCTCAATGTCGGTTCCGGGTACAGCCACGTTGATGATCCCCACCGGAACGCCTGTCCTGGCTGCCAGCATGCGCCCCACCAGGGGCCAGGCCGAACCGCCACCACTCCGGACCGAGGGATCATCACCGGAATTTTTCCATCGCAGACCCTCCTTTTCCAGGTAGGCCATGCGGACGTCATGGCCCCAGGTCAGAAACAATGTACCACTGTTGCCCGAAGCGTTGGATTGACCAGCGACGATGAAGAGTTCCCCGACACCGACGTCGATGGAACCATGATATCGATACCCCCTGATCTTCCGGCTCCTGAGATAGAGCTTGTTCCAGCCGGGTTGCAGGGTGACAAAACCCTCGAAGGCCAATCCGGGTGACCTCTCGGCCAAGAGATGCCAATCCTCTTCCCTGATCACCTCCTGTCCCGGGCCGACGTGCGCCGCTTCGACCCTCTTGCCCATCCATCCCACCCGACCCTGCACAGGCACGGGGCTGCCGGAAGAGAGCGAACGTTGAAAAATTTGTCCAGGTTGCGGAACGGCGACGGAGTGAATACGGAAAGAGAGCAACGACGCGTCCAGGAAATCGGAGGGATTGCGCCCCATCCAGACGGCATCCAGCCATACGACCACACCAAACGCGAAGAGGATGGCCCCCGTGCGCATCGATCGGATCCGTGCCTGGATTCGCCTCCGTAATGGTATCAATGGCTGTTGCGTTGTCATCGACCGCAAATGGATGTCAATCCGATCGGGGTGTCGTGTCTCTGGCGGCATGATTGTCGTTGACCCCGCCAAGCGCCATGGCCTAGCATGCCACATAAGTCGACGATCGCATACAGTGCGTTTTCAATATCGATGCCGTTGCTTTCCATGATCCGGAATCGCCCGGCAGGGTACAAGAAAACTCCTTTCCTGTCAATCATTTGTCTTGACTGCAGTCGTTCCGGGAAGGTTGCATGAGGCAATGCCCCCTTTGTGATCAAGATCTTTCGCCACCCAAAATGCTGGCCAACCTGCCACTGCAGTCCTGCCGGAGCTGTGGGTTTCTGGGTATCGACCTTGACCTTTGGCAATCTCCCTACGTCGAGGAGGATTATTATGCCGATCTGGTCCAACCCAGTGTTGATTGGCAGCGACCTTTTTTGCAACATCGCGTGGCGGGAGTCCGTCGCCATCGACGTTCCGGTCGTGCCCTGGAACTTGGGGCCGGCATGGGAGAAACGGCCCTGGCCATGGCCCAGGCCGGTTTTCACGTCGATGCGGTTGAGGAGAGCCAGAAAGCGGTGACTTTTTTACAGGCCCATTATCCCATGGTCACCTGGCACCAGGCGGAGATCATGCAATTCCTTGAAAACACCCCGGATGGCACCTACGACGCCATCACCCTGTTCCATG
The DNA here is from genome assembly GCA_015229045.1 of Magnetococcales bacterium. Next base: position 11,085 of record JADGCJ010000007.1, on the reverse strand, counting down.
TCCTGGAACACATTCCCCGCCCACGTCGGGTGGTCGGGGAGCTGTCGCGCGTCCTGTCGCCTGAAGGTGTTGTTGCGATCGAGGTTCCCAATCTTGCAGGCCATCATGCGCGCTTCAAGAAAGAGCGCTGGCACTACTATCACCCGCACCACGTCAACTATTTTCATTTGGGAACGTTGCGTTTTCTCATGGAGTCACAGGGCTTCTCCCTGCTTGAGCACGAGGGAAAGTTCCATTTCAGCCATCCCCAAGGGGTCTGGTGGAAAGACATGATAAAATTCTCGTTGGCCAAAATAGGCTTTACCGACATACTCTGCACCTGGTGGAGGCGGCGCCGTCCGCAGAATTGACATTGAACAGTCACATCATGAAGATACTCGTATTTCGTATTGGGTCTCTTGGCGATACTGTCGTGGCCCTGCCCGCCTTGCGATGGATCCGCAACCATTATGGTCCGGAGTGCCAGATCACCTTGTTGGAAGACAAATCGCCCGGGAGTGAGGTTTCAACCAAGAATCTGCTTCATGGAACTCCCTATGTCGACCGATTTCTGACGTATCCTTCAGGGAAACGCAGTCTGTTTTTTTATATATCCTTATTGTATCTCATCCGAGAAATTCGCAAACAGAAATTTTCCGTCGTTATCAATCTGGCGCCTGGACAAAGAGCCAAAACAGCTCTATTGCGCGATCATCTGTTTTTTTCCTTGTGCCATATTCCGCTCTTCATTGGTTTTCTCCCTTTTTCGCGTCAGTTCATCTATCCCAGAGATCAAGACGGAAAGCCATCTGTTGTTCCTTCCGAAGCCGGTTTCTTGTTGGAACGCCTGACGGCCAGCGGCCTGGATACCGGAAGGGCCATCACCGATCCTCTGCCCCAACCCGATCTTGAACTGACCGAAAAGGAGTTGCAGCAGGCAGGTACCTGGTTGCTGCCCAAGAGAAAGCACCCGGACCGGCCTCTCGTGGCCATCGCTCCGGGTGTCAAGCAGCCTGCCAATCAATGGTCGTTGGATAATTATGCGGCACTGGGCACTGCTCTTGTCCAGCGGGGGGCGTGCGAGCTGATCGTGGTGGGTGGCACAAAGGACATCCTCCTGCAAGAACAGCTCTTGCATGCCTGGAAAGATGGGGTTGGTGCATCCGGAATTTTCAGCCCCCGACTGACAGCCGCCATTCTCTCCCACTGTCGTTTATTCGTTGGTCCGGACAGTGGCCCGATGCATCTGGCATCGGCTGTTGGTGTTCCTTGTGTCGCCATCTTTTCCGATCGGGACAATCCAGGGCGTTGGCATCCTCTTGGACAGGGGCATCATGTCATCCGCAAATCGGTTCCCTGTGGCGGTTGTGGTCGTTCGATCTGCCCTCAGCCTGACCACCTCTGCATGACCTCAGTCACGGTGACCGAGGTCGTCGAAGCCGCATTGCAACAACTTGCCCGAAGCTGTCAAAAAATTTGATTTATATAGAAAAAAACCAGGTAACTGCCCAGGTACCCCTTCAAGAAAGGCCTGGACATGAAAGCCTTTGTCAGGGCTTCGCCCCGAACCCCACCAGGAAGGGCACAGCCCTTCCTGGACCATCCCAGTCTTTCAATAGTTGAAAAACTACGCATCTCAGAATGGATTCGGTTTATCAGGATATCTTTTGGGCAGCCTCTGGGATCCAGACCGCTGTTGGTGACGCAACAAGTCTGTCACGCAGGGCAATCGCCGGCTGTTCGATCAATTTTGCAAAGACCAGACCAGCCCCGTAAACCATGCCAAACACCAGCAGGGCCAGAATCCAGGTCGGCCATCCCTGTAAAAAACGACTGTACAAGGCCGAATAAACGTGGATCGTCAGGGCATGGGTCAGATAGATGCTGTAGGAAATGACAGCCACATGTTTGACTGGCTGCCACCTGGCGATACATAGGGCCGGTTGGGTCACGGCATAAACCAGAATCATGCCATAGCCAACGGACAGAAATGTAAACATGTAAATCGTCAGAAACTTGAAGTTCATGGGAAACATCAGGTTCCAACCCAGAATGACAACAAGAAAAACAGGCGCCAGATACCTGGATGCTTGCCCGATCCTTTGCAACCAGTCCGGCTGAAAATTGAGAAGATACGCAACCCAGACACCCACGACCAGACTCTCGGAGTGGGTATGGGTGTTGAAATAAAACTGCTCTCCCGTACTGAATATGTATGTCGGCAACGCCATGCGAAACATGATCGGCGTTATGAAAGCAAGAAAAAAGACAAGGTTCTTGTGTTTGATCCTGATCAACAAGGGAAGCGCCAGGGGAAGAAAGATATAGAACTGCTCCTCTATGCAGAGAGTCCAGCTCAGGGAGAAATAGGGGAAATTTGTGTAATTTTGCAAAAAAAACAGGTATTTCCAATTATAGACAACAGGCTCGGTGCCAAACATGCTCTTGGCAAGATAGGCCAGGTGCATGGCAACCAGGTAGGGCGGGATCGTTCTCAACCAGCGACGCTGCCAAAAGGTCTTCTTCCTGACGACACCCAGCTTGATATGCTCTTTCCAATACAGATTGCCGATGAGAAAACCACTCAGCACGAAAAACAGATCGGCGCTGGACCACCATGTCCTGACAAGGTATAAAAAATCGACTGTGACAAAGGGCTTCTCCAGACTGAAAACGTGGTAAAACACCACCATCGTCACGGCCGAAGCCCGCAACAAATCCAGATTCTCGACTCTGTTTCCACTCATGCCGACACAGCCATTTTGCAGAGACCAACAGGAAGGGGAAGCTCCATCACCGACCACTGGAACATGTCTGGCAAATGGGCAACTCATAGTTGGCAAAATAGATGCGACGCCGTTTCTCCCTGGAGTCTTCCCAAACGGTACGCAGAGGGGTCTCGTTGAGGTCGCCGTGTCCAAAACGGGCAAAAAAGTCATCGCAACAAAGAGCAACCTTGCCCTGGTAGTTGATCACCAGAGAACTGACGCTGGTACAACCCCCATTGGGCCAGTTATGGACAGCTTCGTGTTGATGTTTCTGCAAATCCACCAACCCCCCACGATTGGACAGAGGAGTCTGTGGCTCATAGGTGGGCGTGATGAGTATCTTGGCCTGGAAACGTTCATTCAGAGAACCGCGCAAGGCATTGGAAGTTTTGGCTATTTTCTTATCATGCAGGGAGACGCTGACCAGATCGATACCGGCTGCCAGCAATTGATCGAACCGCTCCCGGCTCAGATGGTCGCCATTGGTCACCAGGACCAGAGTGGCCTTGGCAAGACGATCACGGGTATAACGAATGAACGTATCCAGGCGGGGATCCAGCAAGGGTTCGTTGTAAAAGTGAAACGAGAATCGCCCGGAAAAATTCATCTGCTGCAACTGGTCAACGATGGCATAAAACAGGGACTCGGGCATCTGCCCTTCCCGTTTATGTTTGGCAACCGGACAGTAGGAGCAGGATCGATTGCAACGGGCATCCGTCTCGATTTCCACCACGTCCAGGGGGTTATGGCGAAAATGGCTCCACCAGCGCAACCAAAGCCAGATCCGCGCCAGCAGTTTGTTCTCTTTTTGAACCCGTTTCAGCCGCCGGTATATGCGCAGGGGCCATTGCCAGGAGCGTAATATCCACTTGATTCTGTACAGCATGACCATCTCCTTGCGTCTTTTGCACCTTCGTGACTCGGAGAGTCTGCCCCGTTTCAATCTTGCGCCATGATGTAATATCCTATCTATTCTGTCAACTATTATGGCCAACAAAAACCCCCACAGGGCACAATCCAGGTCGAGAAAGGCGCACCTGGATTGTGTCAGTCCCCGTCGGGGTTATTTTTGGGAGAGAATGCGCGAGGCCTGTTCGAGAACCTCGTCGGACATCTTTCGATTGGCCTTGCGGGTTTCCCGCTTGATCTTGTCGTAGATCTCCTCGCGATGGACCTCGACATGGCGCGGAGCATCGATGCCGATACGCACCTGATTGCCCTTGATTCCCAGGAGGGTGATTTTGATCTCGTCACCGATGTTGAGACTCTCTCCGACTCTCCGTGTCAAGATAAGCATTTCCCATACTCCCAACGTTTCTGTGTCTGGAGGCTCCGGCCATGAAAATCAGGCAGGAAGCCGGTATGAATCACGCTCGGGCCCCTCTTGCCGAGGGATTCCCGTTTATGGATGTCAAAGCTGCTTGGAAAAACGGCTTTGAAAGCTTCCCGTTGTTTGCCGACCACCAATGCGATTGTAAAAAATCGCCCGATTCCCCTCCCCCATCGCCTTCAAAATGGCTTCCATGGCATTCAGCACTCCTTTGAAAGCAGCCTGATTTTCCTTGTTGGTCTGGTCAGCCACATAAATGGCCTCTCGCAGGCGGTCGCGCAGGGGGAGCAAACCCGATTTGCCGCCCAATTCGCGATCCAGGGTGGTCAGGTCGAGTCCTTCCGATGCAACACCCAAAGCTCCGGCCATGCCCTGAATAACCTCCTGACGCCGTTCATCCATCTCTCGGATCGAAGCCAGTAGTGTGCCAACTTCTTCGGAGAGTTTATAAATCTTGTCCGCCTCGCGCTTGCGGATCAGTTCCCGTTCCGTCTGCAACATGGCCTGCAATCGGTCAAAATGCAGGATGAGCCCGTCCAGTACGTCACGCAGCGGCGCCACGTCGGGTTTCATGACCAACCTCCGCGTCAAAAGGATCTTTTGCGTTCCTTCAACACCTGCCTCAGGATCCGGTCAGCGACATCCAGGCTCGAAACGCTGTAATCGCCAGCGTCCAGGGCCTCCTTGATCGGTTCCACCAACTCGGTGCGGATTTCAGGGGCCTGGTTGATGACCTCGTTGGCCAAACCACTCAACCGGGCCTCTTCGGAAAACTCCACACCATCCTGACGGGCTCCCCCGGCTGCGGAGCTGCGTCCTCGTCCTTTTCCCTTCGCTACACGGCTGCCGGAAATCCTTTCCAGCTTGGCTGTGCCCAACCCCTTGATTTTCATCGAGAGAAACTCCCTTTCCCATCCCCCGTCATACCAGAAGGCAGCGGGGTATCAACTCTATTTTGCCAACTTTGTTTTGGCAGCCAGGGCAGCATCAAAGGCATCATTGTTCGACTTCAACTTGTCAACCTGACTCCCGACCTGACCAGGAACCCCGACCGCTCCAGGAGCCCCGGGAACCCCGGCCGACCCGGAAACCCCGAGGGGTTTTTTGCCTTCGGTCATCTTTTGGTAGAGAATCTCTTTCAGCCCCAATCCATTGGGACGACGGCTGACCCGATCGGCATACTCGGAATCGAGCATATCCTGAAAAATCTTCTCGCCATTGCCTTTTTTGATCAGAGCCTTGTCGCCTTCGTCCGGAATGGTCTTGCGCATGGCGCCCAGCATCTGCCGTACAAAAATGGCTTCAAAGTCGGCAACAGCCTCTTTCAGGCGCTTTCTCTCTCCGGCGGGCAGGGAGTTGGTGTAGGCATTGTCCGGAAGCTGTACGGGAATGTTGCTGCTCATATGATCTCCAGTTCCGCTTGCAGGGCACCCGCAGCCTTGATGGCCTGCAGGATGGCGATCAGATCCCGGGGTGTGACACCGACGCCATTGAGGCCCTTGACCAGATCCCCCAAAGTCACCCCCTGCTCCATCTCCACCAGATGGGCCTCCTGCTCCTTGACGTTGACGTCGGTCTGGGGCGTGACCGTCGTCTTGCCACCGCTCAAGGGGGCCGGCTGGCTCACCTTGGGATTTTCATTGATGCGGATCGTCAGACTGCCGTGCGAAAGAGCCACGGTGGAGACCCGCACATTGTCACCCATGACAATGGTGCCCGTGCGTTCGTTGACAACGATGCGGGCCATCTGATCCGGTTCCACCTGCAGATTTTCCAGCCGGGAGACAAACTCCACCACCCGTTTCAGATAGGTCGGGGGAATCTTGACATCGACGGTCCCGGAGTCACGGGCCTGGGCCAGAGGATCACCCATCTGGCTGTTGATGGCTCCCACCACCCGATTGGCCGTGGTAAAGTCGGGATTGCGCAGGGCCAGTTGCAAAGCATTTTCGCCGTTCAGCCTGAACTCGATTTCACGCTCGACGATGGCCCCGCCGGAGACCCGTGCCACCGTCGGATGGTTCTTTTGCGCCGTCTGCGCACCACCCTGGGCAGCGAAGCCCCCCACCGAAACCGCTCCCTGCGCCACGGCATAGATGCGACCATCCGCCCCCTTGAGCGGGGTCATGACCAGGGTGCCCCCTTGCAGGCTCTTGGCATCGCCCAGGGAGGAGAGGGTGACATCCACCGTACTCCCCTGCCGGGAGAAGGGCGGCAGCGTCGCCGTGACGATCACCGCCCCGACATTCTTCACCTTGACCCCCTGATCGACACTGATGCCCATCCGTTCCAGCATCATGCGCATCGACTGGGTGGTGAACGAGGCGCTGGTATCCCCCGTGCCGTTGAGACCGACCACCAGACCAAAGCCGGTCAGCGGGTTGTCGCGCACCCCCTCGATGTTGACCACATCCTTCAGACGGGCCGCTTCCGCTTCAGGGCCAGGCAGGGCAAGCAGACATGCCATCCCGGCAACCCAGCAGGCTTTTGCCTTCATGTTTTTTTTCATGCACGCATTCCTTGCCAACAAAAACCACCCGTGCGTTCCTTGCTGCATGCGCGGGATGCCACCCTAAAAGACGTGGACCGACGAGATAAACTTCTGGAACCAGCTTTGTTGTTGTTGATCATTGACATCGCCGTCACCCGAATATTCGATCCGCGCATCGGCAATTTTGCTCGACAGAACGGAGTTGTCGGCGGAGATATCCTCCGGGCGGATGACTCCGGAGAGAATGATGAACTGGTTTTCGTTGTTGACGGTGATGTCGCGCCGACCCTCGACGCGCAGGTTGCCGTTGGGCATCACCTCGGTCACCACGCAGGAGATGGTGGCTTTCAGATTGCCGCTGCGGGTCGTGCTCCCCTGACCGGAAAAGGTGTGGTTGCTCTTGATCTTGGCTGCATCAACAAACTTGTCCGACATCCCCTTTTGCAACGCCGCGGTGATGCCAAACAGACCACCCAGGCTGATGTCATCCTCTCCGTTGCGTTTCAGATTGGTCTGGGCATCCTTCTTGGCAGAGGCGTCTTCCGTGATGGCCACGGTGACCAGATCGCCGACGTTGCGCGCCTTGTTGTCCAGGAACAACGTATTACGGTCTGAACTCTGCCAGATCGACCCTTTTTTCGGTTCCAGGACTTCGGGGGCCTGGGGCTTGACGTAGGCCATGGGAGCCGGTGGCCGCTGCGCGGCACGGGTCATGCCACCACAACCGCCGCTGAGCATCGCCACTGCCACCAGGAACACCGGCATGATTCGTTGAATGCGCATACCCCATCTCCGTTCACCAACAAGAGGATCCATGGCAAGACTCATGGCACAAGGCGCGGCGAAAAGCCCTCACGGTACCATGACCTCCACATGACCAGGACTGACAATCCTGGCCAGAAACCGCCGCCGACTCTCAGAGTTCTGGACTTCGATGGACTCGCCAACCCGTCCCTTGGCCATGGCCACACCGTTGGTCTCAATCTTCAGACCGCCCCGACTCAAGCGCACACGCACATGTTCGCCCCGATCCACCGCCGCCGGAGACTCGAACCAACTCGATTGCAAGGGCGTCCCCGCCGACAACGACCGCCTGGCCATCAACCCCTGCACTTTATCCATCTGCTCCGCACCAAGAACACCGGGTGTGGGACGGGTCAATGTCAAGGACTTCTCTTCCAGATCCGCCTCGCGCACCACCTCGCCGCGTTGCAACGGACGCCGCAACACCAGGAGGCTCTTCTCCTGCTGAAGAATGGCCATGAAACGCACCTGCCCCCTGGCCACCCCATCCTCCAGCACAGAGACGGGAAACTCCCGCCGACCCGGCTCCAATGCCGCCTGGGCAAGATCCATCGTCACCGACAAGGTTCCGCTCCCCTTCCCCGCCGCTCCTGCCGATGCTTTGTCTGCGGCGGCCTTGCTCCCCGGCACACTCTGCCCGGTCGGCCCTGCCGACGGACCCTCGCCAATCTCCAACCCATCGAGGCAATAGAGCCGCGTGGCAACGAAACCATCCCCGCGCTGGGCCAGCGCAATGGCCAGTTGCTTCTCGACCAACCCGGTTAAGGCGTTACGATCAACCTGTCGGGCCAGGAGATCCCCATGCCAGGAAAAACCCAGCATCACCAGAAGAATCCCCATCAATTGGGCGGGGTTGGCCATGATTGACTTCCTGTCCTATCCGTTGTGGTTACCGACTCAAGGTGACTACCGCTTCAGGTTGGCCACCAGGCTCAACATGTCGCTGGCGGTCTGAATGCCCTTGGAGTTGATCTCATAGGCGCGTTGCGAGGAGATCATATCGACCATTTCGGTCACCATGCTGACGTTGGAGTTCTCTTTGTAGTGCTGTTTCAGGGAACCCATGCCATCGGTGCCGGGATCGGCCAGGACAGCGCTGCCCGAAGCCTCGCTCGCCTTGTACAGATTGTTGCCGATGGCGGTCAGACCCGCCGGATTGACAAAGCGGGCCAACTGGATCTGCGCCACACCGGCGGTAAAACCCGGGGTACCGTTGTCGGCCAGCCCGACGCTGCCCGAACTCTCGATGGCAACCCCCGTATGAATGTTCGGGTTGACGCCGATGGCCCCCCCCACCAGATTGTAGCCATCGGTGGTGACAATGTTGCCATTGGTGTCGACATGGAAAGAGCCGTCCCGGGTATAGGCGATATCGCCGCTGGGCAACTGCACCTGGAAAAAGCCCTGGCCATTGACCATCATATCGACGTTCATGGGGTCATCGCTGGTCTGCACCGGATTGCCCTGGCTGAAATCCTTGCTCACCGCCGAGGCCCGTGTACCGTGCCCCAGCTGGATGCCAACCGGCAATTTTGTCCCGTTGGAAGAGGTTTCGCTGCCGGCGGCGCGCATGTTCTGGTAGAGCAGATCCTGAAATTCGGTGCGGGAGTGTTTGAATCCCGTCGTGTTGACGTTGGCCAGATTGTTGGCGATGACGTCTATGTTGAGCTGTTGTGCCTGCATGCCTGTGGCTGAGGTCCAAAGTGCGCGAATCATGGTGTACTTCTCCTGAAAAGAGTCCCCGAATGCCTATCTTAACTTGCCAATCTGGTTGTTGGCCTGCTCATCCAGGGAGTCCAGTGTCTGGATCATTTTCATGTAACCTTCGTAGGCCCGGTTTGAATCGATCATCTGGGTCATCTCCCGCAGGGATTCAGTATTGGAGCCTTCAAGATATCCCTGGTGGAAACCACCCACGCCTGTTTCATCGATGGGCGCTTCCAGCTCCTGGGGCGCCGAGTAGAGATTTTTCCCGGTCTTGGTCAACATGTTGGCGGGGAGTTTGACCCGATCCAACTGGCCAATGCGTGTGCCGCTGGGGTCGGTCAGGGTGCCATCCTTGCCTACGTTGATCAGTCCATCGGTTTCGATGGTGATCGGGGCGCCACCGCTCCCCAGGACTTGGAGTCCCTCCTTGTTGACAAGTTCCCGATTGGCATTGATGGCGAAGGAGCCATCGCGGCTGTAACGGCGACCATTCGGGCCATTGAGGATGAAAAACCCCTCCCCTTCGATGGCGACATCCAGCGGATTGCCGGTCTCCTTCATGCTCCCCTGGGTCATGTTCGTGGTGGTATTGACCGCCATGGGATAGGTCATGCGATAAGCGTTGGCCGCCGGATTGCTGAAGGGAAAGGGAATATCCCCGGGGCCACGCAACCCCATGAAAGAGTCCGTGGGCAAGGGAAACTGCTCCGGACCCGGTTTGGTCATGAACGATTCGAACGAGATTTGATCGCCCTTGAAGCCGGTGGTATTGACGTTGGCGAGGTTGTTGGACAACACTTCCATCCGCAAACCGATGCGCCGCGCACCATTGACCGCCGCGTAGAGACCGCTTTCCATCGAGGCATCTCCTTCAGTTGGAATCCTGCCCCGAGACCAAAGCAACCTGCATGCCACCGGGACAATCTTGCCGGTTTTGCTGGCATCCACCCCGTTTCAAACCCCTCTCTCGCTCTGGCTGCCGTCGAAATGGTGGCAGTTTTTGCCAGGGGGGGAAATTTTGACTCCCACCCACCCGGAGAGATCCCCATGCAGCCCGACCCCACACCCCCGGATACAGCCCTGCTCGACCTGATCGCCCTTGTCGCCCATCTGCGTTCGCCGGAGGGGTGTCCCTGGGATCGGGTGCAGACCTTCGCCTCGCTCACCCCGCACACCATCGAAGAGGCCTACGAGGTGGTGGAGGCCGTCGAAACCCATCAACCCGAACATGTGCAGCAGGAGTTGGGGGATCTGCTTTTTCACATCGTTCTCTACAGCCGGATTGCGCAGGAGGAGGGCCATTTTTCTTTGGGCGATGTGATCGAGGGCGTGACGGAAAAGATGCGGCGGCGTCATCCACACCTGTATGGCCCGAACCGCCAGGAGGTTGCCAATCAGGTGGCCCGCGACGGCATGGAGCGCCTGCGCGACAACTGGGAGGCGATCAAACGCCAGGAAAAATCGGCCACACCCACTGAGAACCCCTCGGTTTTCGATGGTCTTTCCAGCAAGTTGCCCGCTCTGCATCTGGCCTATAAGGTGCAACAAAAGATGGCGCGCATCGGCTTCGACTGGCCTGATCCGGCCCCGGTTCTGGCCAAGCTCCACGAAGAGCTGCAAGAGCTGCAAGAGGCACGTGCGACCTCCGACCAGGACGCCATCGAAGAAGAGATCGGCGATGTTCTCTTCACCCTGGCCAACTATGCCCGCCATCTGGAGGTCAATCCGGAAAAGGCCCTGCGCCGCTCCATCCTGAAGTTCCAGAACCGCTTTCGCTACATCGAACGGCGCCTGCAGCAGGAGGGATTGACACCCCAGGGTGTTCCCCTGACCCGCCTGGAGGCCCTTTGGCAGGAGAGCAAACGTTGCATGGATGGGGGAAGCCTCCTTCCACCCTCCGACCCCAGAGCTTCAACCCAGGGCAATCGCATTTAAACTGCGTCTACCTTCGAGAAAAAGAGTGACATGAAAGATTTTATTGGGGCTTCGCCCCAAACCCCATTGGG
>JADGCJ010000079.1 GCA_015229045.1 Magnetococcales bacterium | reverse complement strand
CAGAGGAATACACCGGTCCCTGCAAGGGAATGTTCCCCTCCGCATGCCCCGTTCCCGGTTGGGCTCTCTTGCGGAGAAATATCCGGACCCTTGAAGCGGTACTTACTACGGACTTTTTGGGAAGCACCCGCTAATCTTCTGGCACTTTTCAGGTGAAATCGTCATAATTGCCGTGTCGCGCCGCAAGGAAATGCACCACAACGGGGGAGGGAAATGCGACGACTTCGCGTCCTGCCGCACGCCGTCCGACTCGTTTGTTGTCTCCTCATGCTCCTGGTCCACTCCAACGGAGCAAAAGCCGAGATTCCGGAAACCGTCCTGCCCCGTTCCGCCCGGCTGGTGGTGGCCCAAATCGGCAACAACCCCCTTAAGTACCATGCCCAACTGGCTCCCCTGGTCGCTTACGTGGCTGATCGCATGGCCGACCTCGGCATCCGCCGGGGGGAAGTGGTGGTGGCCCGGAACCTGACCGAACTCAGCCGGAAGCTGGCCGCCGGCGAAGTGGACTGGTGCAATGCCACCATCCACGCCGCCTTCTCCCTCGAAGCCGACGGGTTGGCCGAACCCCTCCTGCTGCGCCATAAACAGGGCGTTTCTCTCTACAAGACCGTCTTCGTCAGTCGCGCCGAGGAGCCCCTCTCTTCACTGGCCGATCTCCGGGCGAAGCGTATCGCCTTCGGCGAGACCGATTCCACCTCCTCCTTTCATCTGCCGAGCGCACTGGCGGTCGAAGCGGGTCTGGCGCTTTTTCCCCTGCAGCAGCCGGAACAAGCCGTGCCGCCTGCCAAAACCGGCTACCTCTTCGCCGGCACACCCCTCAATCAGGCGACCTGGGTGGTGCGCGGTCTCGCCGACGCGGCCGCGTTCAGCAATCTGGACTGGGAAACGCCTCAGTCCGTCCCCCCCGTCTTGCGGGACCGGCTGAAAATGTTCCACGTCTCCCAACCCGTGCCTCGCGCCCTGGAGCTGGTATCCCCCGCACTGGATGCCCGCCTCCGGGACCGCTTGCGGGAGATCCTCCTGAACGCCCCCGCCGACCCGGAGGGACGCCTGGCTTTGGAGGCCTATCAACAAACCAGCGGCTTCGCAACCATTTCGGATGAGCAGAAAGAGCTTCTCTCGAAGGCGCGGGCCCTGCTGAAGCGAACTCCCATCCCTCAGGGGCAACCATGAATCTGCGTAACCGCTACATTCTGGTCATACTGGGAGCCATCGTTCTGGTTTCCGCCACCCTCGGAGGCCTGCTGCTGCACCAGTTCCGCGCCGCCGTCCAACAGGAGACCCACGCCGGACGGGAGGTGGTCGCACCGCTTCTCGAAAGCGAGTTGCGCCAAAAAGGGGAGTTCTTCACCCGGCTGCTGGCCAACCTGTTGGTCAACCCCGTCTACCGGCTCGACATGGAGGCTATCGGTCAGCTTCTGGAAGAGGCACTGCGTCAACCCGATGTCCGTCTGGTTCAGGTGGTGGATCCGGAAGGAAAACTCCTGCATGACGGCAACCGCACCCTGCCCGATTACGGCAAGCCGATTCTGACTCCCGAAGCCGTCACTTCTCTGGCGACCTCGTCCGCTCCGACCGTGCGGAAAGAGCAGCACCTGGAAATCGTCATGCCGATCCTCATGGGCGGGCAGCTTATCGGCGGCGTGCGCATCCATTTCACCCTGGAGCGACTGAACGAACAGGTGCAGACCCTGAGCAACCGCATGATGGCCATCCACCACGAAGGTGAGGAACACAGCGTGCGGGTGGCCCTTTTTCTGATTGCCGGCCTGATCAGCCTCGGTATCATCCTGGCCATCACCGCCGCCAACAGTCTGATCCGGCCCATTCTGGCCCTGGCCCGGCAGGCAGGCCGCCTGGGACAAGGGGAGATGGAACAACCCATCATTCTGCAGCGCGGTGATGAACTGGGCATGCTGGGAGCCGCCCTTGAAACCATGCGCCGGGATCTGCTGGAATCCAATCGCAAGATCAGCCAGCAAATGGAGGCCCTGCTGGCCAGTCAGCTCGCGGAAGCGCGTTCGCAACACCAGAAAGAGCTTGCGGAAGCGGCCAATCGGGCCAAAAGCGCCTTTCTTGCCACCATGAGCCATGAAATCCGCTCTCCGATGAACGCCATCATCGGCATGACCGATCTGGTTCTCGATTCGGAACTGGACGCCGAACAACGTCATTATCTGCTGGTGGTGCAACAGGCTTCGGAGGCGCTGCTCTCCCTGATCAACAGCATTCTGGACCTCTCCAAGATCGAGGCGGGCCGGCTGGAGCTGGAAGATGTCGAATTCTCCCTGCAGGAGGTCATGGAACAGGTTTGTCTGACCCTGGCGGTCAAGGCTCACCAGAAGGGATTGGAGCTGCTGCTGGATGTTTCGCCCGAGGTGCCGAGGCTGCTGACCGGGGATCCGTTGCGCCTGCGCCAGATTCTGGTCAACCTGGTGGGCAACGCCATCAAGTTCACCGACACGGGCCACGTTCTGGTCGAGGTTCGCCTCTCCAGTCAGGAGAAAGCGGTTGCACACAAAGCCCTGCTGCATTTCACCGTTTGCGATACCGGTATCGGCATTCCCGCCAACCGGCTCGACGCGGTCTTCGACAGCTTTTCCCAGGCCGATCACTCCATCAGTCGACGCTACGGCGGCACCGGTCTCGGTCTGACCATCTCCCGACAACTGGCGGTCCACATGAAGGGCGCCATGTGGGTGGAAAGCACCGTGGGCGAAGGCAGCCGCTTTCATTTCACCGCGCTTCTGGGATCTCCCGAAACGGTCGAAAACCAGTCTCCGGAGATGATCGTTCTGGCGGGATACCGCATGTTGGTCGCGGAACGCCACGCCACGGCGCGTCATCTGCTGTGCCACCCCTTGCGGATCTGGGGTGCGGAGGTGACGGAGGTGGATTGCGCGGCGGCCTTGCACGACACCCTGCTGGAGGCCCGGCAGAAAGGACGGGATTTTCATCTGCTGCTGCTGGACGCCCCGATGCTGCAGGATGCGGACGAAGCCCTGGCCCTGGCGCTGTGTGCCCTGGGACCCTTTCAGCCCACCCTGCTTCTCTCCCCGGTGGGGGAGAAGCAGCGGGAGGGGAATCCCCTCTGCACCGCTCTCGACGTGCGGGGTCGTCTGGTGAAACCCCTGTTGCGCAGCCATCTGGTGCAGGCTCTGGCCACCGCCTTGAAACTGGGCGATTCCGGAGAAGAACGCGCTTCCCGGAAAGAAACGGTCTGCGAAAGCCGCCATCTGTTGTTGGTGGAAGATCGGCCCGATCACCGCCAGTTGGCTCTGGCCATTCTGAGCCGCGCGGGACATCGGGTCGAGGTGGTGGATAACGGTCGTGAGGCCCTGGAGTGGCTGGCCGGCCACCGTTGCCAGCTCATCCTCTCGGATGTCAACATGCCGGAAGTCGATGGGCTGGAGCTGGTGCGCGCCATCCGGCAGGGCAAGGTGGCCGGGGTACCCCGCGATTTTCCGCTGCTGGCCATCACCGCCTGCGCCTTGCAGGAGGATCGGGAACGCTGCCGGGAGGCGGGCTTCAGCGATTTCCTGGCCAAACCCTATCACCCCGAGGAGCTGCTGCAGCGTGTCGATCAACTGGCCCGAGAAAAAGAGGGGGGCGCCCCCTTCCCGGAACGGGTTGATACGCCGGTTCTTTCCCCTCCCCCCGGCCAGGAAAGTCCGTCCATGGCCATGGCGCGCCGCACCTTTTCCCGACAGGCCGGGGAGATTCTGCACGCCCTGGATCTGGTTCCCGCCCATGCCGAATCCCAGGGAGTGGAACATCTGGCCCTGCGCCTGAAAGAACTGGCTGTCGCCGTCGGCGCACCCCAATTGCGGCAGGAGGCCTTCCGACTGGTCATGGCCGCCCGAAAATTCCATCCGGAGGCGTTGCACGCACACGCAAAAACGTTGCACGGCATGGTGCAAAAAGTGGAAAATCACCTGGCATCGGGACCCGCTGCCACTGACCTGTACGGCTAGAGAAGAAAGACTCCTGCATGAAAATCATGATTGCCGACGATGAACTCAACAATCGCATTCTGTTGGAACGCATCCTCTCTCCTTACGGAGAGTGCGATTTCGTCATCAATGGCCGTGAGGCCATCGAGGCCTTCGAACTGGCCATGATGGACAACAAGCCTTACGATCTGATCTGCCTCGACATCATGATGCCCGAGGTGGATGGACAGGAGGCGCTGAAAA
Source organism: Magnetococcales bacterium (assembly GCA_015229045.1). The sequence continues at coordinate 10,210 of JADGCJ010000079.1, read as the reverse complement.
CCATGCGCGACATGGAGCGCGGGGGACGCCCCGACGGCAAGGAGACCATCATTTTCATGGTTTCCGCCCTCGACACCGAAGAGCAGGTGGTCAAGGCCTTCTTCCGAGGGGGGTGTTCCGATTATCTGGCCAAGCCGATCACCCGGGACAAGGTGTTGGACAAACTGCGGCAGTATCGTCTCATTCCGGAATGATTCCGCGAGAAGGAATACGGGGGGCCGGGGGGATTATCCCACCGGCGGGGGCCGGGGCGAAGCCCGGGGAGTTGACGTAGCCTTCGGCGGGTCGATGCCAAAAGGTTGAATATATGGTTTCGAGCCGCCTTTAAACTAAAGTAATACATCGACCCGCCGGAGGGACCAGGGGAGGGACTCATCCTCCCCATCCTAAAGGTACCGACACGATACAGCCGGGGCTGTTCAAACGAGGAAATGACTCTGGAAACAACCCCGAACCAAGGCGGAATGGGCACTTCCCAAAAAGATGGGGAGGATGAAGCCCTCCCCTGGCCCCCTGCGGCGGGTTGAAGCGTTTACCAAGATCGTGCGAGGGATCGGGTTGGTGCGCTTTCCTCCAGGGCTTCGACCCGCTACGTCAACGTCAACACCTCGGGGCTCCGCCCCGAACCCGCCGGGGGGATAATCGCCCCCGGACCCCCGTAATACTTGCAAGATGTCGCCCTGGACCACGGTCTTCTTGCCATTTTAGCGCGATTGTTGCAAATTGTTCACTTCCTGTCACCGTGACCCGGGTAGACCATGGCTCCCTTTACCGATTCCCAGCACTTGCGGGCACGACTCCCGGCTTCCGGATGGCTGGGCGGAGCCGCGGTCCTCCTGGTCCTCGTTCTGGCCCGCCTGACCCCCGCCGAAATCGCCTGGCCGGGCGGCGTCCTCCTGGCCCTGATCACCACCTGGGGAGTCGGCAAGGCGGCCATGCGGCGCGAAGAGCGGCTGCAACGCCTGGGAGATCTCGTCCAACAGCGTTGCGAACCCCAACGCACCGATACCGCTCCAATCGAGGAACTCCTGCCGCGTCTGGCCCATCTCGTCGAAAACAGCGCCCGCGCCATGGCCCTCCATGCCGGCAACGTCACGGCGCTGGTCTGCGATATCGTCCAGGTACACCGGTTCCTGAGCAAGGACTCCACCGACCTGGACAGCCTCTCCCGGAACATTCAAAGCGAAAATGATCGCCTGCTTGGGGAAGTCGCCAACATCAGCGAACAGATGAGTGTTCTGAACGGCTATGTGGAGGCCATTTCGGCCCAGGCCGGCGCCATCGTGCAAGAGACCACCGCCGTCAGCGAAACCACCTCCGTGGCGCACGGAGCCATGGCCGCCATGGTGAACGGCAGCGAGGAGATGTCGCGAACCATCTCCGTGGTGCATCGCAATCTGGCGGAGGTGGAAGCCTTCTCCAGCGGGGTGATGCAAACCATGCAGGAGATGATCCGCGCCATCGAACAGGTGCGCGCCATCACCACCCGGGCGGATCAGGCCTCTCTTCGCGCCCACGCCGCCACGATGGAAAACGAAACGGTCATGGAGCGTCTGGCAGGCCTGGCGCGAGACATCGGCGCCATGGTGGAAGCGATCACCGATATCGCCGCCCAAACCAACATGCTGGCTCTGAACGCCGCCATCGAGGCCGCCGGCGCCGGCAGCGCCGGACGCGGATTCGCGGTGGTGGCGGGAGAGATCAAACAATTGGCCAGCCAGACCGCTACCGCCACCCAGGAGATCATTTCCAAAATCGGCGACATTCAGGAAGAGGTCAAACAGGCCAATACCTCTTCCCGCACCACCTCGGAGACCATGTCCATCCTGCTGGGTTTCAACCGGCAGATCTCCTCGGCCATGGAACAGCGTCTGCTCGCCATTCATCGGGTCAACGAATCCCTCTCCCAGGTTCAAACCGTGTTGGCCAGCATCACCCACAACACCCGTGGTCTCGAAGAGGCCGCCACCCGGGTACACCGTGACGCGGATCAGGCGGCGCATCTCACCCGAACCGCCGCCGGCCAGGCCGAGGCCGCCGCCAGCGCCGCCGAAACCATCCGCTCCCACATCGAGGAGGGACGCCGCTCTTCCCTGGCCACTCTGGCTTCGACCCGGGCCACGCACCAACTGGCCACCACCACCCGGGAATCACTGGTGCGTTCTTTGCGCCTGAGCGGTTTTCTGCACGGCTCCATCAGTCAGTTCCAGGCATCAAGCACCTTCGCCAGGGAGATCAACGATCACCTGCTGGCCTGGAAACCCCGTTTGCCGCCCTTCCAGGAACCGTTCGACATCAAACGCATGAAGGAGCCCCTGCTGATTCTGGGGGGACGGCTGGCCAAAGCCTTTCACGGCAACATACCCCGGCAGGAAAACCTCTCCTGGGAAGAGAGTTATCCCGGCTTATGGCTGAACCGCTGCCCCCTCGACGCCCAGCAAACCCGCCCCGTGATTCAGGAACTCAAAACCGCTTACGAACTGGCCCTTCAAGGCCTCGCCGCTTTGCGGGATAATCGTCGGGACCAGGCGGTGCAGCTTGTCGAGGCCTTTCACCAACAACGCCGCCTCTTTTTCAACGCCGTGGATACCCTCTATCTGCAACTCGACATCCCTCCGCTGGATCTGCCCGCCATGCGGTGGAGTGCCGATCTGGCCATCGGCCATGCCGACATCGATGCGGCGCATCAACGCATCTACTCTTTGGTCAATCAATTGTATCTCGCCCTGACCCGCAGTCAGGATCAGGCCGGACGTCTGGCCCTCTTCAAGGAACTCAATACCTTGTTATTGAAGCATTTCCGTGAAGAAGAGGCCCTCATGGACCAGACGAACCATCCCGATCGGGAGTTTCACAAAAGCCAGCACCGCATTTTGCAGCAACGTCTCTCCGGTCATATCGAATCCGGGGAGGTGGAGAGTCTGACCCTCTCCCTGGATCTGCTCTCCTTCCTGGAAAACTGGTTTTCCTATCATATCTGCCATGTGGACAGTCGTCTGAAGTCCCGATGAGCTGAAAGCCTCTGTTTCACCCCCTCTTCCCGCCGGATCCGCTGCCTGCATCGCCACCCTTTTTGACAAACGGGTGACGATCTTATTACCTTTTTATTTGTCCTGATATTTTTATTGCGATGTTATTTTGTTTATCGGTATTCTCATTGTCAAGCACAGGGCATACCAAATAATATTTGGACACCTTCAAACTGCATGGAGCAACGTATGACGCAACGCAAGGCAAATGGTTTCAAACTGGCTGTCGCGCTTCTTCTCCTCTACCCGGCGCTGGCCAGCGGGGATGAGGAACTTCCAAGTTACACCAACACCATCGGCATGACTTTTATCCGCTTGCCTGCCGGATTTTTCACCATGGGATCGGACAAGAATTTTGATGCCGAGGCCAGTCGGGACGAACAACCTCCTCATCAGGTTACCATCACTCAGCCGTTTTTCATGGGCAAGTATGAAGTGACCCAAAGCCAGTGGGTGGCTTTGATGGGCACCAATCCCAGTTCGAACAAGGGGCGCAGCCAGCCGGTGGAGCAGGTCAACTGGATGGATGTGCAGGAGTTCATTCGTCGATTGAACACCAAGGAGAATACGGTTAGTTATCGTTTGCCCACGGAAGCGGAATGGGAATATGCGGCTCGTGCTGGAACGGACACCACCCGTCATTGGGGGGACAGTAGTGACGGCATGGAAAAATACGCCTGGTTCAAGAGCAACTCGGGTGGGGAGAGTCATGCGGTGGGGCAGTTGCTGCCCAATGCCTGGGGTTTGTATGATATGTTGGGCAATGTTTGGGAGTGGGTATCTGATTTGTATGATGCCCGGTACTATTCGAACAGCCCGGCGGCGGATCCGAAGGGTCCGACGTTTGGTTCCATTCGGGTTCGGCGTGGAGGGGGGTGGTTCGACAATTCGACTTATCTGCGATCTTCTTCGCGTTTCTGGTTTGATCCGGGGGTGCGTTATTCTTATTTAGGTTTTCGTTTGGTCAAACAGGTTGAGGGTCCCTGATTTGCCGTTTCACCCGGGTTTCCGAGTTTTCGGAAACCGGGGATTTTCAGACAACGCCAATTTTTTTGACGTTCAATATTTTTCTTTAAGTATCAAAAAAAGAAAATGTTCTATTTTTTGACGTTCAATATTTTTCTTTAAGTATCAAAAAAAGAAAATGTTCTATCCTCTATTCTTTCAGGCTCGCCCAGCTCATGGCCATCCTTTTCGGCGGCCTTTTGCCGAAAAGGATGGCCCAAGAGCGAGCCCGCCATTGGTCTTGTCTTCAGCCAATCGTCCGTTTGATTGGCTGAAGACAAGAGCGGATTGCCCGTGAAAATGGCTTCGACGTTTTGATTTTTTATTATATAAAATCAACAGACAAGACAGAGTCAAAGGATAGAACATTTTCTTTTTTTGATTTTTAAAAGATAAATATTAAAAGTCAAAGGAAATCATTCGCCCTTCATCGCCTCAACCGCCTGGACATACTCGTTTTGCAACTCCGCAAACAAATTTTGAGCCTCGTCCCAAATCTTCATCTCCGCCTTGCGCCCCAAAAACATGGCTCGCACCTTGACCCGCTGCGCCCCCACCTTGACAGCCATCTCCTGCAATCCCTCCGCCAGCTTGCGAGCCGCCGTGGGATCCCGATTCTCCAACACCTTCCGCAACATCTCCAACTGCGCACCACCCTCCTCCAGAAAACGGCTCCGATTGGCGGCAAGCACCTCGGGAGGATCGTTCACCGCCACCAGCGGACTCTTGACCGGACCCGTGCGCACCATCGCAGGACGCGCCGCCGCCTTGCGTACCATGAGCGGTTGCAACAATTCCAACAACTCCTGGGGACGATAAGGCTTGCGCAGAAAATCGTTCATGCCCTCGTCCAGACAACGTTGCCGTTCCGCTTCGTAAGCATGCGCCGTACAGGCGATGATGTGAACCTGCTGTTTGTCCCCCAGCCCGGTATTCTGCCGAATCTGCTGGGTCGCCTCGTAGCCCCCCATCTCCGGCATCTGCAAATCCATGATGATCACGTCGCAGAAAGGCATCGTCGCCAGCCGTTCCAATCCCTCCCGCCCATTGTTGGCCACGGTGATGCGATGCCCACACCGTTCCAGAATGGTGATGGCCAGCCGCTGGTTGTTCTCGTTGTCTTCCACCAGCAGAATATCCAACGGATTGGCCACCACCACCGACGGCGCCGGAACCGGTTCGGCCGCCTTCTCCTCCGGCAGCCGCCCCAACAGCTTGTTGATCATGCGCAACACCTGAAAACGCCGGGGCGGCTTGCGCAAACCCGCAACCTCCTCGAAAGCGATCGTCGGCCTCAAATCCTCGAAACGCCGGGAAGCCGGCAACAAAAGCAAGCCCTTCCTCCGCCAGCCCGGATGAGCAGCGAACCCCTCCGGCAGCCGCCCCTCCCCCTCGACGAAAACATGATCCATCACCACCACGTCGAAAGGCTTCTCCCGAGCCGATTCCAGAAGCGCCGTCAAGGTTGCCGCATCGCCGGCCTGTTGCGCCTCGCCTCCAAAATAAGCCACCACATCGACCAGATGCGCACGCAACGATGCGTTGAGAGTGGCCACCAGAACGCGCACCCCGCCAAGCGGCGTCTCCCGGGGCCGCTCGCTGCGTTCTTCGAGAGATCCCTGCAGATCGGTCTTGTGCCGCTTGCCCACCGGGAAAGAACTGGTGAAGTGAAAAACACTGCCCCGACCCACTTCCGATTCCACCCAGATGCGGCCTCCCATCATCTCCACCAGATGCCGGCTGATGGTCAACCCCAGCCCGGTGCCGCCGAATTTGCGCGTCGTGGAACCATCCACCTGGGTGAAGCGTTCGAAAACCTGGGCCAGTCGATCCACCGGAATGCCGATGCCGGTATCCCGCACCGAAAACCGCAACTGCTGCTGCCCCTCCTCCGGATGCTCCGGCGCAGGCTCCATGCTCACCGACAAGGTGATCTCCCCGTTTTTGGTGAACTTGATGGCGTTGTTGAGCAGGTTGATCACCACCTGATTCAGGCGCAACGGATCGCCCACCAACGTCTCCGGCAGGTCGGGATGCACCTGGCAGATCAGCTCCAGATCCTGTTGATGCGCCTTCACCGCCAGGGTTTCGCACGCCGTCTCCATGCGTCCCAACAGATCGAACGGAATGCGTTCCAGCTTCAGACGTCCCGCTTCGATCTTGGAAAGGTCGAGAATGCTGTTGATCAGCTCCAGCAACGACTGGGAGCTGCGCTGCACGATCTCCAGATTCTCCCGCTGCTCATCGTTCAATTCGCTGGAAAGCACCAGATCGGTCATGCCGATGATGGCGTTCATCGGCGTGCGAATCTCGTGGCTCATGTTGGCCAGAAACTCGCTTTTGGCGCGGTTGGCCGATTCCGCCACCGCCAGCGTCTCTTCCAGGGACTTCACCAACTGTTTGCGTTCGGTGACATCGTGGATGAACGCCGTGAAAAAGAGGTTGCCCTCGGTTTCGGCAGCGGTCAGGGCGATTTCCAGATCGATACGGGCCCCGTCGGCACGCAGACCGGGATACTCGATGCGCCGGTGCAAGCGGGGGCGCTGCTCCGCCGGCAACGCGGCGTAAGCCTGCAAACCGGTGCAGTGCCTCTCTCGATACTCCTCGGGAATGATGATCTTGGAAATCTGTTGCTGCAGGAGTTGCGCCTTTTTGAAGCCGAAAAGCCTCTCCGCCGCCGGATTGAAGTGGATCACCCTGCCCTCGGCATCGGTGGAGACGATACCGTCCAGCGCCGTCTCCAAAATCGATTGCAGATAGTTCTCCCGGCTTTTCAAGCGCTCCAGCGTCTCCGCCAGACGCCGGGTACGCTCCTGAACCTGCTGTTCCAGATCCTCGTGGGATTCGATGATGGCGATATTCTGCGAAACCCGGCAGAACAGCTCCTCGTTCTGAAAGGGCTTGGTGAGAAAATCGTTGGCCCCCGCCTTGATGAACTGCGCCGCCAGATCGGTGGAACCCTGGGAGGAGAGACCGATCACCGCCACATGATCCCGCGGAAACTTGGCCCGGATGCGTTTGGTCAGTTGAAAGCCGTCCATGTTGGGCATCTGGTAGTCCGTCAGCACCAGACGCACCGGATGGGCATCCAGTATGCCCAGCGCCTGTTCCCCGTCGGCAGCTTCCAACACGGTGAAACCATACTCCCGCAAAAAACCCACCAGCATGGAACGGAAACTTCGGGAGTCGTCCACCACCAGCACATGGCTTTGACGATTTTTCACCAGGCGTTGTACGAAAAACAGCACCGAATCGACTACACTTATATTATCTTTAATGAAGTAGTCTAGCACACCACGGGAGATAATCTGATCCCGCAACTCCTTTTTGTACTCTCCCGTCAGGACAATGCTGGGAATTTTGCGCACCCGCACGAAATCGACCACCTCACCATTGGGGGCGTCGGGCAGGTTCAGATCGAGAATGCTCAGGAAAAAACGTTCCGGGCTCTGGCCTACGATAATTTTCGTTTCAGCCAGGGTACGCGCCAGCTCGACCTGAATATTCAGCCGGGATTCGATCTGTTTGGTCAGAAAGGAGGCGAAGCTTTTCGAGTCTTCGACGAGCAGAATGGAAGCCATCTTTCCTCTTTTCCGAAGGGTGGGTAAAATTAAATTTTTTGACTTTCAATATTTTATCTTATAAATATCAAAAAAAGGAAATGTTCTATCCTTTGACTTTTTCATTTATCATTTATTTAGATCGTTTTGAACCATTGCTTCTCCTTTCGCTGTTGACGTTCAAACCCCATGGGATCCAGGGGGCGCCCCAGGGACTTGTCCTTTGATTGTTGATACGGTCACGCTACGCTACGCAGGGTTCTGAATCGTTACGGAAAGTCAAAGGATAGAACATTTCCTTTTTTTGATACTTAAAAGATAAAATATTGAAAGTCAAAAGATCAAAGACATATACCCACAGGATCTCGGGAGTTTTGCAACTCCCTCGGATGACGGAATCAGGTCACGAGGTGATGGGTTCGGAGTTTGTCCAGCATCTCCTGCCGGGTAACCGGCTTGCTCAGAAAATCGGTACAGCCCTGGGAAAAGAGACCCTCCACCGACAAATCACCCAGATCCGACCCGGTAACCAGAAAGATGGAAGAGAGTTGATTCGACGTCAGACCGAATTCCGTCTCCTGCTCACGCATGCATTGCAAGGCTTCGCGTCCGTTCATGGCAGGCATTTGGAAATCGAGACAGACCAGACGGTAGGGGTGGCCCTCCTCCAGCGCGAACTGAAAGGCTTCCGTGGCTTCCTGCCCGTCGGCGACGAAATCGCAGTGGCCGAGAGGACCGAGTATGCGCTCCAAAAGCAGTCGATTGTCGAGTTCGTCATCCGCGACCAGAATGCGCATGTCCTCTTCCTTGAAGGCAGGAGTGAAACTTCCCTCGCTACGCCCCGCCATTGTTCACCGTCGAGGGGAAATTTTCAATCATTTCTCTACCGGAATCGGTGCGCCTTAACGGAAAATACCAATTGCATTATGGTGACGCAATGGTTCATCATGATTTAAAGTAACAAAACAGGAAAAGTCAAAGTATAGAACATTTTCCTTTTTTACTTTCTAAAGGATAACATATTGAAAGGAAAAGGATTTAAAATATACTACCCGCTTGGCTTCGTGGCATATTGCAACTCCCTCGGACTTGCCGATATTCGGGATTCCGCCTCTTTTCCGCTCGTCAAGCGCATCCGTCCTCGTTACCATGGGCGATACACTCGTCCCCATTGAACAAACCAGCCCTTTTGCAGATGGAGTCGCCTCCGATGGAACGCACCCGCATTTTGTTATCGGAAGAGGATATTCCCACCCATTGGTACAATGTGGTGTCGGACATGCCCAACGTCCCGGCCCCTCCCCTGGGACCGGATGGCAAGCCTCTGGGACAGGAGGCTTTGGCGGCGATATTCCCACCGGCTCTGATCGAACAGGAGATGGCCACCGAGCGATGGATACCGATTCCCGAGGAGGTTCGCGGCGCCCTGAGTCTGTGGCGTCCCACTCCGCTGCATCGGGCCTGGCGTCTGGAAGAGGCGCTGAACACGCCGGCCCGCATCTATTACAAATACGAAGGGGTCAGTCCCGCCGGATCCCACAAACCCAATACGGCGGTAGCGCAGGCCTATTACAACCGCGAAGCGGGCATCCGCCGCCTGACCACGGAGACGGGCGCCGGGCAATGGGGCTCCTCCATCGCTTTGGCAGGCCGCATGTTCGGGTTGGAAGTGCGGGTTTACATGGTGAAGGTCAGCTATCAGCAAAAGCCCTTCCGCCGTTCCATGATGCAAAGCTGGGGCGCGGAGGTCTTCGCCAGCCCGTCGAACATGACCAACTCGGGACGCGCCGCCCTGCTGGCCGATGCCGACAATCCCGGTTCTCTGGGACTGGCCATTTCGGAAGCGGTGGAAGAGGCGGCCAGCCGTCCGGACACCAACTATTGCCTGGGGTCGGTTCTCAACCATGTGTTGCTGCACCAGACGGTGATCGGGCTGGAAGCCAAGAAGCAGTTGAACATGGTGGACGAGTATCCCGATGTGGTCATCGCCTCGTGTGGGGGAGGCTCGAATTTCGGCGGCACCGCCTTTCCTTTTCTGGCGGACAAAGCCCACGGAAAACGGGTGCGGTTGCTGGCGGTGGAGCCTGCCTCCTGTCCCACGCTGACCCGGGGTCATTATGCCTATGATTTCGGCGATTCGGCGGGGCTGACGCCGATGATGCTGATGTACACCCTGGGCCATGATTTCATGCCGCCGGGCATTCATGCCGGGGGGTTGCGTTATCACGGGGATTCGGCGCTGGTGTCGCAACTGGTTCACGAAGGGGTGGTGGAGGCGCGGGCGGTGCAGCAGTTGGCCACTTTCCAGGCGGGATTGTTGTTTGCCCGCACCGAAGGCATCATTCCCGCGCCGGAGGCGTGTCATGCCATTCGGGCCGTGGTGGAGGAGGCGGAAGCCTGTCGGGAGAGGAAGGAGTCCAAGGTGATTCTCTTCACCCTGTCGGGTCACGGCCATTTCGACATGGCGGCCTACGATGCCTTCTTTGCCGGGAAGCTGCAGGACTTCGACTATCCGGAAGAGGCCATCGCCGCCGCGTTGAGCCGGTTGCCGAAGGTGTCATAGGATAACTTCAAACTGCGCTCACCTTGTTTTTCCATTCATACCGGGGTCCGGGG
>JADGCJ010000078.1 GCA_015229045.1 Magnetococcales bacterium | reverse complement strand
CATACGCCGGAGCCGAAGCAGCCGTCGCATACGCCGGAGCCGAAGCAGCCGTCGCATACGCCGGAGCCGACCCCGGAACCGACGCATGCACCGGCGATTGATGGTACTCAGGGCAATGATCACCTCACCGGTGGAAAGGGTGATGACGTTTTTGTGGATCATGCCGGTAATGACGCGATGAAGGGTGGTGCCGGTAATGACCTGTTTGTCTTCGGACCCACCAGTTCAGGACACGATAGTGTGGACGGTGGACATGGAGGTGGCTGGACGGATGCCATCAATGTGGATCAGGCCGTTCACGCAGGTCCGGGTGTGGGTGATTGGACCCTCGTGGTCGATGGACACGCGGTTACGGATGTCCATGACCATGGCGTGGTTACGCTGAATGATGCTTCCGGAACGATCACCCTGTCGGATCACTCCGAGGCGATCGCCTTCCATAACATCGAACGTATCGAGTGGTAGCCTGTAGTTGACGCTTGCCAAGGGCCTGGGGTATGACCCCAGGCCCTTTTTTTTCGTCTTCAAACCAGAGATCAGGATCGATGCGGGGCGACAACGGGCGAGCGACGCAAACAGGGTGTGTCGGGCATGGCGAGGAGCGAGCGGAGGCTGTCAATCAGGCTGATGTGCTCAATCTGGAAACAGAGTGAAACTAGGGAGCCAGGGCTTCCACATAGATGCTTTCCGCTTCGCGTTCCCGCAGGTTCAGCTCTCCAGGATGGGGAATGGTTGTCTCTCCTGGTGGCAGGGCGCAAGGATTGACAAAGCTCTCTTTTGCAAGGAGACGGCAAAGGGAGCGCGCGTCGTATAGATATTTATGTCCCCGGTCACCTGTGATCAGAAAAGCCAGTCGGTTGCCAAGGCTCCGTGGGTCGTTGCGAATCAAGAGGGTCTGCTCGAGAAAGGCATTGCCGTCCAGATGCTTCATGTAGTTCAGGACCATGGCTTCCAGATCGGGAACAACGAGGCGGATGATTCCCCCGGGCTTGAGCAGGCGTTTGGCCTCCTGCAAAAAGCATCTGGCAGCATATTGATCCAGATGTTCCAGCATGTGAGAGCTGTAGATGACATCGACCTGATGGTCGGGAAGCGGCAGGGAGAGGGCGTCGGCATAGACAATGTTTTGCGACCGACAAAACGTGATAAAATCGCACTGACCTTGATTGAGGATGGAGAATTTTGCAAGCAGTGTTATCAAAACAGGGGACAATTGTGAGAAGCGGACACTGGGCGAGTTGTCGAAATTGCTCCAGCCCGGGGTTGGGGATCGTCCACAGCCGACGTTGATGCGCATGGGGTCTGATTCCTTCTGGAAACACTCTGCAAATGGAATGACCCATGATTGCCATGGTGAATGTTTTTTTCAAGTCGGGATCTTCTCCGACGCCTGCGATGAACAGTGACAAATCCTGGTCCTGCAGGAATTACTCTTGGTTGTTGGTGGCTATTGCGATCGGCTCCGTTCTCGTTGAGATGGCGTTGGTTGCACATGTCCCACAAGGTATAACATTCGATCCGGCTCCTCAACTCCTGGCAGTCAAACAGTATCTTGCCGGGCACTCCCCGTCACCCAATCACTTTGTGACGGTCAATCCACAGGATCTTTCCCAGGATTGGGTCCAATGGATCTCCGTCAGGCCACCGGGTACGCAACTCTTTGCCTGGCCTCTTTTGGCCATCGGCCTGGATGTGGGGAGTTCCGTGCGAATCATGGCCGATATTTGTCTGCTTGTTGGCAGTGTCGGTTGGGCTCTCTGGTTGGGACTTTTTCGGCTTCCTTCAAGCCTGGCCATGCCGACTGTGTTTCTGTTGCCCTGGATCCACTATGCCAACAGCAATCTGATTCAATACCAGCCGGAGATTTTACTCTTCGCCCTGGCTCCATGGCTTTTGCTGGGCGGTTGGCGATTGGTCAACCACTCTGGCACGAGCCGGAACAGAAGAATATTGGCAGGAACTTTGGGCTTTGGTTGCGGCCTGGCTTACATTTTCAAATCGACCGGGGCTCTTCTGGTTGCGGGGATTCTTGGTTTTATCACCTTGGTGGTCCTGGTGCAGCTTTTGTCTCGAGCCTCCTGGTTTTCCGAGTGGTTTCCCCAGCTCTGTCCGGCCGAGGAGAGGCCTGTTCAGTCCGCTGGCGTCGGCATGACAGCATCCTCGCGACACTCTCTTTTCCCTTTTCTGTTGCTCACCATCCTGACGACACTGCCCCTGTTCTTGGCTTGGAGCGTTGTCAATTTCAGGTATTCAAACCACATCTCGACCTTTGACGAGTATATGGCCGTGCGCGAGGTGGCGTGGCCATTGATTGTCAACATGCTGGGTTTTCCTGCCCTTGCCATCGGTGATGGCGGAGGGTTGTGGCATTATCTCCTTCTGAATCAGAGTCATGGCATTTTTTATAATCACCCTTATGGCCAGGAGATCGTCGGTATGCTGGGCATTCCTGGGGGGGTATTCATGTATCTCCTCCCTTTCTGGTCCAGCGCCTGGAGGGGGCCTGGCAAGCTCGGCATCACTCTCTTCGTGACGACCATGACAGGACTTGCCGTGGTCTGGACGCATGCCAATATTGGCTACGAAATACGCTATATCACGGTCTCTGCACTGGCACTTATGCCGGTTTTACTGCGTGAAGGTTTGCGGATCTGGCACTCCTCGACAAATCGGCGTGTCACGCGCATCGTGTTGATCCTGGGTGGATTTTTTTATCTGTGGGGACCATTGACCTACGGGGTGGTCTCTTTTGTCGCCAAAATCAACAGGCCTGTGGCGCATTACCAGCCTGGAGTCAGTGGAACCTTCAATCCCTTGTTGGCTTCGACGCGCTCTCCTCGTGACATTGTTCAGGAGGTTGTCGGCAGGTTTGATCCGACCAGGGATATCTGGTTTTTGTCCTCTGTCAACATCATGCTGGACCTGCCTGGCCGCGCCCTTGTAGCGACAGACTGGGACACACCCGAAGATCTTCGCCAGAACCGCTACGCCACGTCGCGGCCCATACGGGTGTTGGCACTGATCGCCAAAGCCAACGAAACCAACGGCAAGGGCCGTATCATGCGCGACTCTTTTGTCGGTTCCACAGGGTGGGAACATGTTCCGCTGGAGGGAAGCCCCAACGATCTTTGGTTAACCTCTGTGCAACCCGTACAACGGTGATCCAAAACATTGCCGACGGGTTCAATGCGGTGCGGGGGTTGTCGCGGTTTTGTGCATGATTTTAGCCTGGCGCAGAGTGCTGGCCTGGTAGGCCTCGTCCAGGAGGTGCTGCAGGCCTGGCATGGGTTGCAACTCAAAAAAGATTTGATAACTGAAGAGTCCTTTGGAAAAACGGATCAGCCACCTGTTCAGGATCAACAAAAATCTGGACAGGGCATGATGGCCGATGGCCAAGGGAAAAGGCGCCGGGATGCCACGAACCTGGGTCACCTTGAACCCACGCTCTTCAAAAAGCTGTCGGAAGGAGGCAAAGGTGAACAGACGCAGATGGGTCAAATCAAGGATACCCCGTCTGCCATAACGAAAGGCTCCCAGCAGCAGCATGAGGCGAACCAGGATGAAAGCGACATTTCCTGTCGTGGCGATGATGCGGAGGTTGGGATTGCTGCCGCAGGCCTCGTGGAGGTTGGCGACGAATGCCTCTGGATCTGCAAGATGTTCCACGACATCCAGCAACAGGATATGCGAGAAACGGGAAAGGTTTTCGGGTAAAGAATGGTTGTTCAGGTCGTGGACGATATGGTCATCCAGACCCGATTTGTCGGTGGGTGGCAATTTATCGACCCCCGTGACCCGACACCCCTTTTCCCGCAGTCTGCGGTCGATGGCACCATCACCGCAACCAAGATCCAGCACCTCCGTACCAGGGGAAATGGCGTCGATGACCGCCCTTTGGGAGGAATCGAAATCCAGCTTTGACTCGTACAGGGGATCAGGTTTGTTTCTGCCGAGCTGATCAAACTTGCGGTTGTAAAAGATTCCCATGGGTTGCAGGCGGGCAGCGGTGATGATCTTGACCACATCCCAGGCGTATTTCAGGCCGTTGACGTGGCAAATTTCGTCGCCGTAATAGGTGGGGATGGGGTGTTCCTGAATACGAAGACCGGCATTGAAAAACTGGATGATAATCTCCGTGTCAAAGTGAAAATCGTTGGTGTTCAGGTGGAAAGGAACCTGTTGCAAAGCCCGGGTCCGGTAGAGACGATAGCCGGAATGAAACTCAGAATATTGTGATCCCAAAAGCATGTTTTGATAGGCCGTGAGAATTTTATTGCCCACATATTTGTAAAGAGGCATGCCACCCCGAAGGGCGGCAAAGCGATCCATCATGCGCGAGCCAAACATGGCCATGCTGTCCTGGTCAAGCAGGGCTTGCAGGAGTTCCGGGAGTTTTTCCGGGGCGTATTGGCCATCGCCGTGCAGCAGGGCCACGACATCAAACCCGTGCTGGATCGCATAGTGAAAACCGATCTTTTGGTTGCCGCCATACCCCTGGTTGACCGGATTGAATAAAACCGTCAGTGGAAAGGGAAAAAGACCCGATTTTTGCAATTCAACCGCTTTTTCAAAAGTTCCATCTTGTGAAGCATCGTCGATGATGAGAACTTCGGTATGATGCTGCGCCAACTCTTTGGGGATACGCGCAAGTACGTTGGCGATGGTTCGTTCTGCGTTATAGGAGACGATGAAAATCAAGAATCGGCAAGGCATGCTGAAACCCCGTTTGCAAGTCGCACGGCGACTCTCATGGTCGGAGGGTAGAGGGAGGCTCTCCCCGTCCATGAGAGTCAGTCCGCCTGTGGAGAGATTGCAGGGCCTGGATGATGCCATCCCGTGCCTGTGGCAGATCCCATGCCTGAATCTTGACCTGGGCAGCGTGTCCCATGGCTTGTAAATCGATATCAGGTTGCATGGCGGTGCGCAAGAGCAGGGCCAGGGCGTTGCCGTCCCGGGCTGGAAATATCCAACCCGTGCGTCCCGGTTCGACCAGATCAGCTCCACATCCGACCTGATCGCTGAGGATGACCGGGGTTCCACAGCACATGGCTTCGTTGACCCCCAGGCCCCAGGTCTCGTCATGGGAGGAGGGGAGGACAAACAGATCGCCCAGCCGGTAGACGACAGGCATGCTGGATTGATTTTGAAAGGGAAGAAACACAACGTTGCCAGGTGCCGATTGCGCCTGGTTTTGCAGGGTCTCTTTCAACACGCCGTCACCCGCAAAGAGCAGGGTGACATCGGGGATCCGGGCCTGGATGAAGGCTTGCAAAAGCATGCGGGGCTGTTTTTTTTCTTCAAATTTTCCGGCAAAGAGAATCACTTTGTGATGGGGAGGAATGCCCAGTCGCAGGCGCCACTCGGCAGCTTCCCGGTCGCGCATGGGGGCGTCGGCAGCGAAACGGGCGTTGTCCACGACATGCGGGCAGAAATAGAGCTTTTCTCTGGGAACGCCAAAATGGAGAAAATAGTCACGGTTCAGGGTTCCACAGTATAAAAATCCCTGGCAGCGACGAAAAAGATGTTGCAAAACCCGCTTGCGCAGCCATCGTTTGACGTGGTTGCGTGGTGACAACAGATGGGAGTCCCCCCGGAACAGGAGCGGTATTCCCCTTGCCGCCAGGGTGTACAGGGCCAGAAGATGGCTCTGATACATGTAGCCATTGATCATCACCGCGTCGGGTTGCCAATCGAGAATCCGCCGGACCAGCTCCGGGTTGTTCAAACCACGAAAATGGTGGGTTCCGGGGTGGGCTGCGCTGTTGGGGACAAACTCCCACGGGTATCCCTCCAGCAAAGGGATATCCCATTGAATGCGTTTCTGAAAGCCGTGATCATGGAAACCGGCCTCGCCTCGGTTGTCCCAGGTGAAAAAAACCCGAATCTCCACCTCCGGATGATGGTTCAAGGCAGCCCAGAGTGGGGCATGGTACTGGATGGGATGAGAGACGACGATGCCAAGACGCGGGGCGGATGCAGCAATCATGGGCCGGAGTCCACCCTGTCGACGGCCTCCTGAAGGGTTTTTCGATATTTTTCCCAGGAGTAAAATTCAGCCCGGAGCCGTGCCATGCGGCCCATCTCGGCTATTTGCTCCCGATGGTGCGCAAACCAGGTGAGCTGAGCGATCAGGCCGTCCAGGTCACCGCTGGGAAAGATTCGTCCACAGGTGTCGTCCAGAATATCCGGACCACAGGTGGCGTCGCTGCACAGGGCAGGCAAGCCACACGCCATGGCTTCGGTCACCACCAGGCCAAATCCCTCGAAGAATGACGGAAAGACAAAAATGTCTGCACTTTGGAATGCCGTGCGCAGCCCCTCTGCCGCCAGGTGCCCCAGATAATGCACTCCGGCGGGCAATTTTTTTTTCCACGCATCGGCGATGGCCCAACTGCCGACCAGCACCAGTTCGGCGTCGGCGAGATTGGCCCTTTCCCAGGCCTGGAGCAACAGAGGCGTCCCCTTGCGAATCGACAGATGGCCCGCATAGACAAAACGCAGGGGGCGACCAATCTGCATATTCTCCACCTTGGGTTGCCACTGCTGGGTATCCACCCCGTAGGGCACGACAAAGACCTTTTTGGCAGCGTATTGTTGAATGGTGCGTTTGGCAAAGCTCGTGGCTGTGAACACGGCATCGGCCAGCGCCATCTCCTGACGCTTTTGGTCGGGGCGGACAAAATGGTTTTGCGGCATGCCCCCGGCGGGGATCCAATCGGCATAGTCGGTATAAAGTCTTCGCGCCATCTCTTCCCAGGCCGGGTAATAACCGATAGGCATGTCGTACAGGCAGAGCTTTCCCTGAGCACGGGCGGCTTGAAATCCTCCCAGGGCGCAATCTTCGTAGCTGTGGACGGCATCGGCCCCGGAGCAGTGGTGCGCCAGAGTGGCCATCAACCAATCGTTGGCCTGGTATGCCACCGCCTCATTGACACGGGAAAAACCCAAGCGGGCAACCAGCAGGCGGCGCAGCATACGCGACCACTCTCCCAGGGGATCTTGGATGGTCCGTGCCTGATCCAGGGGTGGAAAACGACGACGTTGCATCTGCCTGACATACTTCTGCAATCCGGGGAGTCGTGCCAACAGGGCCATCTCCCTGGCTGTGGGCAGCCACGCAACGCAGAAGGCCAACAAGCGGTCGCGCTCAAAATGGGCCAGGGCGGCATGATGGGCATTGGGATTGCCACTGGGATGACCAAAAAGAATCCGCACCTCGCCTCCAGACGATTCAGGCCCCCAACGGGCCGACTTCTGCTCCGAAAAGGGGTTTTTCGCCAGCATGGCGTGGTTTGTAGGCCACCAGACAGATTGAAAACGGGGGCCAACCCGTCAGGAAGGCCAAAAGGGGATCGAGCCAGGGTGGAACGATGCGCAAAGGGAGGGTCACTGCCCAGGCCAGCAGAGGGTGGATATGTGCCAGGGTGCGCATCAACCAGGTCAACTTTTGACTCAGGAGGCCGCTACAATAGGAAATCTCTTCGGCGACCAGACCGGCATGCTGACACAGTTCGAGGAGCATGGCCTTGGAGTAACCACGCCGGACATGCCAGCCATCCTCGGTGACGCAAAAGGGGCCATCGTCGCTGGGGGAGATGGCCCGATAGTTGAGAAAGGGGGTCGTCAACAGCAAACGGCCACCAGGTTTGAGGCAATCCGCCACGGCACCCATGAGGCGGCGATCATCCAGGACATGTTCGATGGCTTCCAGACAGATTGCCGTATCAAACTGTTGGTGAAGATCGGTTCTTTCTGCCAGGAAACGTATATCCTGGATCTCAAAGTTGGCCCGTGGTGCGTGACAGATGCGTGAACGTTCGTTGGCCACATCCAGGCTGCGTTGATCCCAACTCAGGCCCAGGGCATGATAACCCAGACGGGCAGCACCAATGCTGAACGCTCCGTTGCCGCACCCCACGTCGATGAGACGCAACTCCCCCGTACACCTGGGCAGACGGCGCCGCAACCAGCGCCAGCGATCCACAACCAGGGCGTCTCCATGGATTAAAAGGGCCGGAAAGCCAATGATGCGCGCCAGAATGGATTTATCCATGAATTACTCCCTACACAAACCCTGCCCTTCATTCAAGCACCCCGATGCCATGGCCATTGCCGATTTGACGGTCATGCAGCCTGCCTTGGGACGGCGAACGAGGGCGAGCCATTGCCGGACGACATCCGCCGTCATACCCAGATCCCGTGCCATCGCTTCGATGTGATGCTCGGTAGTCAGGGAGCGCCCACCGCGCAAAGCGATACGCAAAAATGCAGCCTGATCGACGGCCATCATTCACCTCCTTGTGAATGGATTGCACAGGGGAAGGGTCGAACTCCTGGCCGCATTTTCGCAATATTTGTGCCGTGCAACAGGCGCCGAGGAGTTCCCGGCAAAGGGCTTTCTCCGTTAAGGAGTGGTTTGAACGATGGTTTAAGGTGTGTTTTTCTGCTCGGGACCAGCCGAGGGGGGTAGCTCCAAATGGAGCAGGACCATGGGCAATCCGTTCGCTGTTCGATGCGTCTCCACGGCGTCGGAGCGAAAGCTCTGCCTGGTTAGAAGCCGATGCAGGTTATAACGAATTTCCATGGCATAGGGGCGAAAGCCAAGGTCATGGTACAAAAGGAGGGCAGGGGTGTTGTCGCTGAAACAGGAGAGTTTGATCGTGCGAGCTTTATGGCGTTGCCGGGCAATCTGCATCATGCCTTCCACCAGAAAACGACCTCCGCCTTGACCACGGCAGGCACGATCCACAACGACATGGCCAATGGAACAGGCGATGCCAGGATGCAGGTCGTAAAGGTCGGCGTAGCCCACGGGTTGATCGTTCCACAAGAGAAGTGTCTGATCAGAACGGTGCCGGAAAGACTCCGCTTCCAGTTGTTCTGCCGTCAAAGGGAAGCGCGCCTGGGGAAAGAAACGAAAAAGTTCCATCGGATCATGAGAAAATCCACAGATGGCGGGCATGTCGGCGTAGGTTGCATCGCGGAGGGAAAACATGGCGGGTCCATCCTGACCATCAAAGAGGGAGACCCGGGAAAGATACCCCAAATATGTAGAAGCACAAAGCGATTCTCCCAGTGTCAAGTTTTTGTCAAAGTTTCCCATGATTGGTTTTTTCGTTGTGATAACAACATTTTGTAGCCATAGTCCGATTGTCTATGCCAAAAGATTGGCAAAGGTCGAGACGGGAACCATAAAATGGCTATACATTTCTTTTTTGGGGGGGTAAACTGCTTTGCAGGGTATCCGGATGTGACGGGTTCCCCTGTTTGCCAGTCAACATACTGTCGGGTATGTCTCTGGCGGCAACCTTGAAAAAATCAAAAAGAATCGCGAGCCAGCCATGAGAAACGCCGAGAGTCGTCCCCGTTTTCCGTCTTTTTCCGCCTGTGTTCTGGCAGCTGGATGGATGATCGTTTTTCCCGGTCTTGTGGCAGCACAGGGAGGTGACTATCTTGGGCAGCCTTCCCTGTTGAGCCAGGGCAATGCCCAGAATACCCTGTCCGTTACCGGGGAGTCCGCCTCCGCTCCTGTGGTTTGGAGTGTCAGCCCCTATGCGGCTTCCGGGCTGACCAATGTTTTGCTGCCCGGGGTCGACGGGGCGCTCTCCCTGACGAATCCCGCCCAGGATTCAGGTCAGTTCCGCGAGACATCCGGGTACTCCGTAGGCTTCAATCTGACTGCCTTGCCCAATCAGGGACCGTGGAATATCAACGGCAGGGTTGCCTATTCCGTCAATCCGGACAAAGGGGATGCCCGCGACCGGGTAGCCGAAAATGTCTTCCGGCATGTTTCCAGCACTCTGGCGACCGGGTATGCTCTCCACGATTGGGAACCCTATGTGGCACTGACCTTCGATAAGAAAATCTCTTCAGAAGAATCGACCCCGCTTGGTGTTGTTCCCAACGGTTCCAATGTGGCCCTGGGTGCTCGTTTTGACTTCTCGAACTCTCTGACGGGTGAGGTTTCGACGTCGCGCTCCTTCCAGATGCGCAATCAGACCGAGGAGCGCAATATATTGGGCAACCTTCGTTTGTCGTTTTAGGAGCTTTTCGCCGGATGCCGGGCGCTCTTTGTCGGTTGCTTCGGGTGTTTGAATTCAGTCTTTTGTCCCGGGTCGGGTGACGAGGTGTGTGACTCCTTGACCCTTGGGGAGGTGGAGGGCAACGCGCTGACCGGGCCAGAGTTCCAGGGTGTGCGATCCCTCCGCCCCGCCTTGGTCATGGAGACGGACGACAGCCCGGTCGCCAAGACGGAGACCGGACCAGAGCAGACCGGCTTCTTGGGAACCTGGATAGGCAAAATTGAGTACCTCGCCCTGGTCGAGGAACTCCTTGTAGTTCAGCATGTCGTCATACACCATGGTCGCATCCACCACCTCGTCGATGGCCATGTCCCGATAACCGGCATGCACGGGATTGAACACCTGCATGGCATGGACGCCTCGCAGCCACAGATGGCGCAAGGCCTCCCGGTAGGCCTCCCGACTCATGACCGGGACCTCTCTCTTGGGGTGATCGGGGACCCAGCGTGCCACCCAGGGAATGACCTTCAAATAAGGGGCCTGACGTTGCAGGTTCCAGCCATTGTCTGAGACTTGGCGCAACATGACGTTCATGAAAAAGCGGTCGACATGCTCCTGATCCCACGGGTACTCCTGCTGCCAGCCGTTGAGAAAGGCGGTATCGATGGCATAGGCCACAGGGGTGGTGGCCGTAAACAGGGTGGGACCGAGAGGAGGGTGGGGTTGACCGTACCAATCGATGACGGGGCGTTCGGGTGAGGAGAGGGTGATCACCCAGTTGGTGATCAGTGCCTGTGGGTAGTACTCACGCAGGGGCGCCGCCACGTATGCCGACATCAGCTGCACCCAGAATTGACGACGGAAATTCAGGAAAGCCTCGCGGGTGGTCAGAGCGCCTGCTGGTAGCAAGTCGCGATACGCAGGGGTGTTCTTGACCATGTCATAGGCGGCCATGCTTGGCTGGCCTTCAAAATCGAGCCAAAATCCATCCACTTTCACGCCAGCCTGGCGAAAAGCCTCCAGGGTGGCACGAAACCCCTTGGCGACGTGTGCCCATCCTGTCAAATCGCCGGGCGAAAAGCGGTGGGGATCGCCTTTCTCGGCCGCATAAGGCCATAGGCCGCCGCGAGCATCCATGACCACAACCGGGGATCCGGCCTGTTGCAGGGCCAGGGCAGCGGGGATCTGTTGGGCGTCGAGACGAACGGTACGGGTCAAACCCCGTTCCAGGAGCATGCGAATGGTGCTTTCCGGCAGAGGATCCCGACCGCCCGATTCCCACAGGATCAGGGGCAGGCGCTGACCTCGATCCTGTTGCAGGGGCGGGATTTTTTCCCGGATCACCTGGATCCAATCCACCGAAGAGGTGGAGCCAACCGTCGGCGTGGGGAGAGAGGGTTTTTCTCCCCACGCTGGTTGGTGTAAAAAAAAACTCACCAAAAAGAGAAGCAGGGTTCCAAACCGAATCCATTTCGAGAAGTGCAGTTTTTTTAAACTATTGAAAGACTGGGATGGTCCAGGAAGGGCTGTGCCCTTCCTGGTGGGGTTTGGGGCTTCGCCCCAATGGGGTTTGGGGCTTCGCCCCAATGGGGTTTGGGGCGAAGCCCCGATAAAATCTTTCATGTCAATATTTTTTCGATCACAAAAAACTGCGTGTCCCAAAGTAGACGCGGTTTATTCCAATTCCAGATCAAGATGGATGCGAGAGCCGGAAGCGGTTCGCCGCGCATGGCAGCATGGCCACGACCCACCAGCCAAGCCGGAGAGTGGAGGAACGGTACATCTTGCTCCTTCAGTATCGCCATCAACTGGGACTGGCGGTCTCCTTGCTGTCAGGTTTGATGACATTCTTGTTGGTATTGGTATCAGTTTCGGGTTGAGCCTGCTCTTTCTTATCCTGTTGAGCATCCTCTTTCACGTTCTCTTGCTGCTTGTTGCCAAGGTTTTCTTCGGCAGGTTGCTTTTGCTGCTGCTGCTGTTGTTGCTGCTGTTGTTGCTGTTGTTGCTGTTGTTGCTGTTGTTGCTGTTGCTGCTGGGTTTTGTTGTCAGGCCGAACGACATCACGTACCTGCTGGGACGCCTCCTGGGAAGCTCTCACCTCACGTTGCGCTTCCTGGGCTGTAGCTTGGGCCGTGCTCGCTGCGGTGGTTGCTTGTTGCACGGTGGCGTTGATCTGCTGCTGGGTGACGTTTTTGATGCCACTTTCGATGGCGACCAGGGTGGTTTGAGCACCTGCCGCCGCCGAGGCCTTGATCAACTCGCGTTCGGGGGCAGGGACCATCTGGCTCAAGGTGGTGGCTATCAGGGGAGCGGCATTGGCGGCAACCCCGGAGACAGCCTGGGCCACCTCTCTGGCTGAAGCGGTTCCAGCCACCTGGACAACGCTGGCAGCCACCGCTGCTGCGGCTTGATCGCCGACAGCCCTGGTCACCGCAGCCGCCACAGAGGCTGAGATGGCGGGATTGTTCTTTCCGACCACCTGCGCCACGGCGGAAGCCACGGCAGCGGCAGAAGTATTGGTCGATGAAGAGTTCAAGACCGCTGCGGCGACCTGGGCAGCCGCGCCGTTGCCCACAGCCTGGACCACAGAGGCTGCCACCTGGGCGGCAGAGGCAGGGTTGGCGGAAACAACGGCAGCCGCCACCTGGGCCGCTTGCTGGGGTGCGGCGGCGGCGGCGGCGGCGGCAACCATACCCGTTGCCCTGGCTGACTCTCCCGCAGGCAGACCCCGGATGGCCGCTGTGGCCGCCTGGGCAGCGATGCCGGGATTGGCCTGAGCCGCAGCAGCCGTAATCATGGTGGCTGCCTGGGCATTGTTGGTCACCCCGGCTGCTGACAGGGCGCTTGACATGATGATGGAAACGACACTGGTTCCCGGGGTTCCCGGGGTTCCCGCAGCAGCCTTGTTGTCGATCGCCTGCATGGCCGCCGCCACGATTTGTGCCACCTCCTTGGGATTGTTGGCCACCTGGGCAGAACCTGTGACAACCTGTTGCGTTCCACTGTTCGAGGTGGCCTGATTATTCGTCTGCTGCTGGGTGTTGCTCTGCGTCAGAACGGCAGCGGCTTGTGGATTTTGTGCAGCCACCTGGGCGACAAAGGCCTGTTGTGCCGGTGTCATGGCTCCGGGAGCTGCAGCCAGAATCCCCATCTTTTCAGCCTGGACCAGAATGCTGACAGCGGCGGCGAGCTCGTTCAGGGTGGCCGCTTCCACCTCCTGAATGAAAGCGATTCCGTTGGCGATGCTCCTCTGCCAATAGCCCAATCTCTCCTGAAAATGCTCCAGCCATTGGGAGAGATCCCCCGGCTTGGGTGTCGTCACTATGTCATCTGCCGGTCCTTGACCCTTCGCGTTTGACTTTTGGGGCTTTCCTGCACCCTTGTCGGCGCTGTTCGGTTTCTGGACCGGATCGTTTTGTTTCGGAGGAGAGTCAGCCCCTTTTGCCGACTGTGCAACGGCCGGAGATCCACCCTGATCGACAAAGCTCAACCTGTTGGCCTTGGCATCTTCCAAGAGCTGTTCCTTGCTGAGAGGTTTGTTCCTGGACAGGGTGGTTCCCACCTCTTTCTGGATGTGCACCACGGCCTGGGCGGCAATGGCTGACGTGATGGACTTTGGGTTGGCAGGGGGTTTGGTCGCATCGCTTGCCGCGCTCGACTGGCCCTCCTTGACCGAGACCTCGCCTTTTCGGGTCGCCAAGGCGACCTCCCCGCTTGCCACGTTGACAAAATCCGGCACACCCTGCCCGACCACCCCCTCCACCGCCGAGCCACGGACACCCATGGTGGCTGTCGATGTATCGATGCGCACCTTTGAATCCTTGACGGCGAATCCAGAGAGATAACGGAAGGCGCCAGAGACCACCTGGACGGATTTTTCCGTCCGGCTCTCTGCCGGGCTGAAGGCGAAGGTGCTCAGAACGACCTGACTGTCGGGGCCGATCGAGAAGGTCGAGCCGTCCCGATATTGGATCATCACCCGGGATCCGGGGCCGGTGATGATCTTTTGTCGTGGATAGACCGGGTCGTTGACAGACAGGGGGAGGGGAGGGCCTTTTCCTTCCTGGCTCTTGACATCTTTTTCCACCTGCACGGCTCGTCCCAGATGCAGCTTTTTACTGGTTCCCGCCCCGGCTGATCCGGGATCTCCTCCGGGTGCGGCCTGATCGGCTGCCTGGGCCACCCCCGATCCGGCAGGTTGCAGCACGATCAAACCCAGCAGCACGATCAAATACCGATTCGGCATGACGTTCACCCGTTTTCCTCCCCGTAAAGTCAAACGTCGGAAACTCACCTCCACGGAACCAGGATACAGAAATCAGGTACCCATGTTAAGAATATTCGTAACTGCCCAGGTAGCAGGGCAATCGCATTTGAGATTTCCGAGGACCATGAATAGTGATTCGGGGACCTGTCAAAACGGGGTCCAGGGGGCTGG
>JADGCJ010000077.1 GCA_015229045.1 Magnetococcales bacterium | reverse complement strand
AACAAGGCGGTTTCGTCGCGCTCTCCGGAGAGGGAGATGCCCAGATGGACCATCTTTTCCAGCTTGGCATGCTCCCAGGCCAGCTCCTGGGTGCGTTTGGCCAGCCGGGATTGGCGGTCGATCAACAGGGTGTTGTTGTCGGCCAGCCAGTCGGACAACATTTTCATGAGATTGAACGCAACAACGGGGAAATGTTCCAGAATGGCCCAAAAATGGGTCTCATCGATGGCCAGCAGGCGGGAAGGCGTCTGCGTCACCACATAGGCGCTGGGCAGCAGGCGGCGCATGAGAGACATCTCACCCACCGATCCCCCCTGGGTAATCGTTTTGAGGCGCTCCCTGGTGGCGTCGTCAAGATAGACCTCCAGGACGCCGGACAGGACGACATACATGTCGCTGGATGGTCGGTTCGGGTCCAACAGGACATGCTCCGCCCCGGCCTCCAGGACGGCACACCCTTCCAGAAACCGGGCCAATTCCTGAAAGTTCGCGCCCTGAAATATGACGACCTGACTCAATAGACCAGGTTGAAGGTTCATCTCTTGGCAGTGATTCCCAGTATCACACATTTGGTTGATACCATCCCCCGACTCTTACCCCAATGGTGTCGCTTTGGATGGTATCACTCTGAAAGCGGATCAGGCAACGGCGTGGCCGATACCTCGACCGACGTGATATGTGGGTTTTGCATAAACGGGATCGACGCTGGGGGGCTGGCCATGCGATACTGCCCTGACGGGTGTGCCGAACCTGGTTGGGACACTCTGTCGTCTGCGTTCACACTTTATTTTGTGCCTCGTTGGCTAGGTACCGGAGGATCCCCGTGAAAGCTGCTGAATTGTTTGTAAAATGTCTTGAAAATGAAGGTGTTTCCGTTATATTTGGCATTCCCGGGGAGGAAAATCTGGACATCATGGATGCCCTTTTGGGGAGTCCGATCCAATTCATAACCACCCGGCACGAACAGGGCGCCGCTTTCATGGCGGATGTCTATGGTCGTTTGACGGGGCGGGCCGGGGTGTGTCTGGCGACCCTCGGTCCCGGAGCGACCAACCTGATCACCGGCGTCGCCGACGCCAACATGGATCACGCTCCCCTGGTGGCCATCGCCGGTCAGGCAGCCACCACCCGCCTGCACAAAGAGAGTCACCAGGTTCTGGACCTGGTCAATCTGTTTCGCCCCATCTCCAAGTACACCACACAGATTCTCGATCCGGGGGTGATCCCCGAGGTGGTGCGCAAGGCCTTCAAGGTTTCCCAGGCCGAAAAACCCGGCTGTGCTTTCATCGACTTTCCTGAAAATATTGCCGAAATGGATGTTGCAGGCAAGTCCCCCCTCAGGGCACAACAGGCCAGGTTGCCTGTGCCGCCGCAGGAAAAAATGGCCCAGGCCGCCCGGGTGATTTCAGAGGCCCACTACCCGATCATCATGGCGGGTAACGGGGTGATTCGGGGTCGGGCGACGGAGCAGTTGGTGGACTTTGCCGAAAAGTTGAACATTCCGGTCGCGACCACCTTCATGGCCAAGGGAGTGATTCCCTTTTCGCACGATCTGTGCCTCGGTGCGGTGGGGTTGCAGGCCCATGACTATGTCTCCTGCGGCTTCGACCGGGCCGACGTCATCATCTGCGTGGGCTACGACATCGTCGAATATCACCCCTACCTGTGGCACAAGGATCGCGACCGGAAGATCATCCACATCGACGCCAGCCCGGCGGAAGTGGATGAACACTACGTGGTCGAGGTGGGCGTGGTCGGGGATATCGGTGCCGCTCTGAAAGGGATCGCCGCCGAGGCCAAGGGGCGCAGGCAACGTCTGGCCGATACGTTGCGCCAGTCCATCGTCGAGGAGATCGGTCAGTATGCCCAGGATGCCGGGTTTCCGGTCAAACCCCAGAAGATCATTTGGGATTTGTGCCAGGCCCTCGATCCGGAAGATGTCGTCGTCTCCGACGTGGGGGCGCACAAAATGTGGATGGCGCGCATGTTCAAGGCCGAACGCCCGAATACCTGCATTATCTCCAATGGCTTCGCTGCCATGGGCATCGCCGTTCCCGGGGCGATGGCCGCCAAGATGGTCCGGCCCGACCGTGCTGCTGTCGCCGTCACCGGCGACGCCGGTTTCCTCATGAACTCCCAAGAGATGGAAACCGCCATGCGCATCGGCCTGCCCATCGTCATCCTGGTCTGGAACGATGCCAAGTATGGTCTGATTCAGTGGAAGCAGATGAACCATTTCGGGCGCGAGAGTCACATCGCCTTCACCAACCCCGATTTTGTCAAATATGCCGAGAGCTTCGGGGCCAAGGGCTATCGGGTGGAGTCGTCCCAGGAGCTGTTGCCCATCCTGCGGCAGGCCCTTGCTGACAAGACGGTGGTCATTATAGACTGCCCGGTGGACTACGCCGAGAATATCAAGCTGACCGAGAAGTTGGGCCACCTCGTGTGTCCGATTTGAGGGGGTTGCGCTCGATTGTGTGGTCAGGCGGGTCGATGAGGCCTTGAAGGCCCTGATGACCTCTTTTTCGTCCCGTGGGAGAAGCGGAAATGATCCAAAGGAAGCTTTTGGAAAGAATTCCTTTCTTCAAGGATTTTTCAGACCAGCACAAAGACGAGATCGTCGAGCACAGCAAGGCGGAACTCCTGAAGGTTCCACCCGGTCAGGCCATCCTGAGTGAAGGGGATTTGGGGGATACCTGCTTTATTCTCCTGCGTGGTTCGGCGCATGTCTACAAAAGGCCTTTTGCGACCCCCCTGGCTTTTCTCAAGCCGGGGCAGGTCTTTGGTGAGGTATCGTTTCTGACTCCCCGGGTGCGGGTGACCAGCGTCGTGGCCGAAGAGGAGTGTGTCCTCTTGCGCTTCAACAACAAGTTCATGCTTGACCTGACCGCCGCCTGCCGCGACCGATTCAAGGACCAAATGATTCTGGTCCTGGTCCAAAATCTGGAGTCCCTGCGCGAAACCATCGAAAAATACAAGGCGCCGATGGTCATCGAACATAAAAATCCGTTCGAGGAGGCCAAAAGACAGGACGAGGGCGATGTCAAGAACGAGCTCATCTTTGAAGACGATGATGGGTTGAAGATTTTTTACTTGGGGCGGCGCATGGCCCGCATCGAAAAAGAGGGGAGATCGACGGAAGTACCTCTGGTTCCCCTGACGGAAAATATTCCGGGAAAGTATGTCAATATATTGAAAAAACAGGGAAAGGCCCCGGAAGATTACCTGTTCGGCAAGGATTTTCTCATTCCGAGGATGGCAGCGA
The DNA here is from genome assembly GCA_015229045.1 of Magnetococcales bacterium. The sequence continues at coordinate 11,355 of JADGCJ010000077.1, read as the reverse complement.
GCGCCTGGAAACGTACCCTGGTCGTCGAAGACAGCAAGGCCCTGCGCACGGAACGGGAGATCCAGGAGTATTTGAACAAGGATGGCGCCCCTTCGACTGTGGGGTGAACCTGCCTCTCAAGATTCCTTCTTTCCCCGCCCCTGATCCCAGGGATACTTTTTTGTCCAATTGGCGAAAGTGGTTGCATTGGGCAGCCCCACCAGGCGGGTGGCCTGCGCCTTGTTGTTGTGGCTCTCGGCGATGGCGCGATGGATATAGTGATCGGCCACCTCCGTCAGGAGGTCCGTCAGGCGAAAGCCAGCCCCCATGGGTCGATTGAGAATGTGTTCGCTGGTGCCACTTCCGAAAGAGTACTCCGGCAACAGGGCATCGCGAATGTCGCGTCCCCGGATGATCTCGCCCTGGGTCCAGACGGCCGCACGATGCAGGGTGTTTTGCAGCTCCCGTATATTGCCCGGCCAACGATGCTCCTGAAGAGTCTTGCGAGCATTTTCGGTGAGAGATTTTTTGCGAAAGCCGGGTTGCTCGCGGCACTCCTGGTTGATCTGTTCCAGGATGCGATCGGTGAGGAGTTCAATGTCCCGGCCCCGGGTGCGCAGGGGGGGAAGGAGCAACAAAGCCACGGCAATGCGGTGAAAGAGATCCTCGCGAAAGCGTCCGGCGACCATCTCTTCCAGAAGGTTTTTATTGGTGGCGGCGATCAGGCGAAACTTGACCGGCAGGGGTTCACAGGAGCCGACCGGGGTGATCACCTGCTCTTGAAGGACACGCAGCAGCTTGACCTGGACAGAGAGCGGCAATTCGCCGATTTCGTCGAGAAAGACCGTCCCGCCATTGGCCTGGGCAAAGAAGCCTTTGCGCTGGGTCAGGGCGCCGGTAAAGGCCCCCTTTTCGTGGCCGAAAAGTTCCGACTCCACCAGATTGTCGGGGATGGCCCCGCAATTGATGGCGACAAACGGCCCTTCTCGGAATGGACTGGTGTTGTGGATGGCGCGAGCCAGAAGCTCCTTGCCGGTTCCCGACTCGCCCTGGATCAGGACGGGAATGTGGCGGGCAGCCACCAGGGTGGCCTTTTCCACCACGCGCCGCATGGCCTCACACTGGCAGGCGATGGAGTTGAACTCGGGGTGGGCATCGCGGAACCCTTCGTGGGCCAGACGGATCAGCTGCTGATCCTGGGTGCGCAGGAGATCCGGCAGCATGTCGGTATTGATGGAAAACGGGATGGAGACATCCCGTATCTCCTGATCCGGGGTGACTTCCAGCAGCCGGGCCTGGGGAAAGCCGGCCTTGGCCAGCAAAATCCAGATGGCGGTCATTGGCCCGTTCCTGTTTTCCAGGTGAAAGCAGAGCCGATCCGAGCTGCCCATGCGGTTGGCAACCGGCTCCACGACCCGCAGGGCGGCCCGACAAATCTCCCCGTAATCGCCGGGGTCGGCGAGCGGCACCCAATGCAGGGTGACCACGGTGGCTGTGCGTGTTCCCAGCCAAGTGGAGAAGAGCTGCGCGGACTCCTCATCCTGCCCGGCGAGGAGATGAACCTCGTGAAACTCCCGTTCGCGCAGGAGTCTGGCCAGGGGGCCTGAGCCCTTTTTTTTGCTCTCTGCGCGAACCGACTCCAGATCGGCCGTACCGATCCAGGAAAAGACGATGGACAGGGGATTCATGGTCCGGGTTGACCTTTCGGGGCCAAAGAATGTTTGTGAAAGGCGCAACAACTCTTGCGGTTGGCGGATCTTTTGTAGGGGGTGTTCATGCGGGAGCGAGGGATTGGCGAGAGTTTTATAGGGCGGGGGTCTGCGCTAGCAGAGAATTGTTTTTAAGTACTTTATTTAAACACGGACTGCTCTGGAAACAATCTTTTTTGTGTGCGTGGTGACTGTTTTGGAACGTGTGGCACTATCTTTGCTTACCCTTGCTTTACGGGACCATGGACTTCATGTTTGGCGAGAGAATTGAGATGGTTGGGATCCCTTGCCGTTGACTTGATCCCCTGACCGACGTGACCATGTGTGGCTGCCTGGGGCATTGTGCGTTGGGAGTTGCAAGCGACCATGGACGGTCTTGTGTACACAGGACTGCCGTCCTGGTGCGATTTGGAAAAACAGTTAACTTGACTCTACCCTAGTGCCGAAGAGATATCCAGGAGAATGACCCATGCTGAAAGCGATGAAATGGCTCTCTGTACCGTTGGCGGCAGCCTCTGCCCTGGTTCTGGTGCAGAGTGCGACGGCTGCGGAGGTGACGGGTGCCGGGGCCAGTTTCCCTGCACCGCTCTATGCCAAGTGGGCCGATGCCTACCAGAAGGCGACGGGCAACAGGATCAATTATCAATCCATTGGCTCTGGTGGCGGCATCAAGCAGATCACGGCCAAAACGGTCGATTTTGGCGCCTCCGACATGCCCCTCAAACCCGAAGAGTTGGAAAAACAGGGCCTGACGCAGTTTCCGGCGGTCATTGGTGGCGAGGTGTTGGTTGTCAATCTGCCCGGGGTGAAACCAGGTGAGTTGCGCTTGACCCCCGCTGTGCTGGCAGACATTTACCTGGGCAAGATCACCAAGTGGAACGACAAGGCCATTCTTGATCTGAATCCAAAGCTCAAGTTGCCTGATCAGGCGATGGCTGTGGTGCGTCGTTCGGATGGTTCGGGTACAACCTTCATTTTTACCAACTATCTTTCCAAGGTCAGCCCTGAGTGGAAAGAGAAAGTGGGTGAGGGGTCCGCCGTACAATGGCCGGTAGGTCTGGGCGGCAAGGGCAACGAGGGGGTGTCGGCCTTTGTTCAGCGCCTGCCGGGTGCCGTCGGTTATGTCGAGTATGCCTACGCATTGCAAAACAAGATGACCTATGCCTTGCTGCAAAACGCCGATGGCGGTTATCCCGAGCCGAATGAAGCCAGCTTCAAAGCGGCGGCTGCGCATGCAGACTGGACCAAGTCGGCGTTTTACGAAATCCTGACCAACGAACCCGGCAAGGAGTCCTGGCCGATCACCGGCGCCACGTTCATCCTGATGCAAAAGGTGCAGGAGAAACCCGAACAGGGCGCCGCCTCTCTTGGATTTTTTGCCTGGAGCCTCAAGAGTGGTGCCAAAATGGCCAGTGAGCTTAACTATGTGCCTCTGCCCGACAGTTTGATCAAACTGGTTCATGCATCCTGGGAGCAGATCAAGGATGGTTCCGGCAAGCCGGTCTTTGTGGCTGGCAAGTAGGCTCTGAGTGGTGGCAGGACTGCGCCGCAGTGCGGCTGCGGCGCGGAGTTTTCCCGGCCCTTTTTCGTGTGACCCGCAAACGATGTTGGCTTCAGACTATGGTCCATCTCCATGAAAGACAAACCTGTTGGTACACAAGACTCTGTCGGGTGGCGTCCGCTGCAAACCCCGATGGAGAGGGCGCAACTCTTCCTGGACAATCCTGATTTCTTGAGCGGCTTTTTTTGGCAGGAACACAACTCGAAATGGACGCAGCTTCATGACAGCGACAATGGCACCGGCAGTGAACAAGACAGACATGGGCAGCCATAAACTGGGTGAAACCCTCTTTTTCAATGTCACCCGCGCCGCTGCGGTCCTGACGCTGCTGTTATTGTTGGCCATCATTGTTTCCCTGGTTCATGGCAGTTGGCCTTCGATCAAGCAGTTTGGGGTGGGGTTTCTCTGGTCGGGTGAGTGGAATCCGCCGCAGGATCGTTTCGGTGCCCTGATCCCGATCTACGGAACGCTGGCGACCTCCTTGATCGCCCTGTTGATTGCCGTTCCGGTCAGTTTTGGCATCGCGCTGTTTTTGACGGAACTGTCGCCGCCGTGGTTGCGGGTGCCTTTGGGCATTGCCATCGAGTTGCTGGCGGCCATTCCCTCCATTGTCTATGGCATGTGGGGTCTGCTCTACTACGCGCCGCTCTTCGCTCAATATGCGCAGCCGGCGCTTTCAGCCACTTTGGGCAATCTGCCGGTGATCGGTGTCCTGTTCAATGGACCCATGATGGGCATTGGCATTCTCTCTGCCGGGGTGATTCTGGCGATCATGATCATTCCCTTCATCGCTTCGGTAATGCGCGATGTCTTTGCGGTGACACCGGCGATGCTCAAGGAGTCGGCCTACGGTGTCGGCAGCACCACCTGGGAAGTGGTGTGGCATGTCGTGCTGCCCTACACCAAGGTCGGCGTTGTCGGTGGCATCATGCTGGGCCTGGGGCGGGCGCTCGGCGAGACGATGGCCGTCACCTTTTTGATCGGCAACATGAATGTCTTCAACGGATTTTCGCTGTTTTTGCCTGGCAACAGCATTGCGTCGGCGCTGGCCAATGAGTTTGCGGAGGCCGAATCCCCGCTCTACACCTCGGCGCTCCTGGAACTCGGGTTGATCCTGTTCCTGATCACCTTCATCGTGCTGAGTTTTTCCAAACTGATGCTCCTGCGTTTGTCACGGCAGGATGTCGCCAAGAGTTGAGGCTGCATCGTGGATCTTCGACAAAAACGTAAATTGGTCAACAGGATTGCCCTCACCTTGTCAATGCTGGCCATGGTCTTTGGCCTGTTCTGGTTGACGTGGGTCTTGTTCACGACCCTGAAGCTTGGCATCACGGGCCTGTCGTGGGATCTGTTCACCAAAATGACCCCACCCCCCGGGGCAAGCGAGCCTGGCGGTCTGCTCAACGCCATCACGGGCAGCCTGATCATGATTGCGCTGGCGACGGTTTTGGGGACACCAATCGGCATTCTGGCGGGTATTTATCTGGCCGAGTATGGAAAGCACACCTGGCTTGGCCACGTTACCAACTTCATCAATGGTATTTTATTGTCGGCACCGTCGATTATCGTGGGCCTTTTTGTCTATGCGGTTTATGTTGCGAAGATGGGCAATTTTTCGGCAGTGGCGGGGGTGTTTGCCCTGGCTTTGATCGTCCTTCCCGTGGTGGTGGCCACGAGCGACAACATGCTCAGGCTGGTGCCGGACACCATGCGCGAAGCCGCCTATGCCCTGGGTGCTCCCAGGCATATCACCATCATGAAGGTGACTTTGCGGGCGTCGCTGGCTGGGGTGATGACGGGCATCCTGCTCGCCGTGGCGCGTATTGCCGGCGAAACGGCCCCTCTGCTCTTTACGGCCTTGTCCAACCAGTTCTGGAGCGTCGACCTCAACAAGCCGATGGCCAACCTGCCGGTGACCATCTTCAAGTTTGCCATGAGCCCCTTCAAGGATTGGCAGGAGATTGCCTGGGCGGGAGTGTTCTTGATCACGCTGGGTATTCTGGGACTGAACATCGTCGCGCGGCTTTTTTTCCGTGACAAGCACAAGCAGTGATTCCAATTGGCATTCGACGCGAGAACGAGGCAGCGAGGAGGAGGCGACGAGACAGTACGTGTTGGTACGGCGAGGAGACGACGACGAAGCTAACGAAGTTATCGCTATGAATGCAAATTGGAATGAGATATCCCCAACCATGAACGATACCAAACAATCGATGCTGGACCGTGAAGAAGCTGCCCTCCTGGAAGCGCAAATGGTTTTCAGGAACCTCAACTTTTATTACGGCAAGCATCACGCGCTGAAAAACATCAATCTGGAAATCTACAAGCGCCATGTGACGGCTTTCATTGGTCCGTCCGGCTGCGGCAAGTCGACGCTGTTGCGCACGATGAATCGCATGTACAACCTCTACCCGGAGCAGCGGGCCACCGGCGAGCTGCTCCTGGAAGGTAAAAACATTCTCGACAACGACGTCGATGTCAGCCTGCTGCGCGCCGAGGTCGGCATGGTGTTCCAGAAGCCGACCCCCTTCCCGATGTCGATCCATGAAAACATTGCCTTTGGGGTGCGCCTGCACGAGAGGCTCTCCAAGGCGCACATGCACGAGCGCGTCGAATGGGCCTTGAGAAAGGCGGCCCTGTGGGAGGAGACCAAGGACAAGCTCAATCAAAGCGGCATGAAGCTCTCGGGTGGGCAGCAGCAGCGTCTGTGTATTGCCCGTGGCATTGCCGTCAAGCCGAAGGTGTTGCTCCTCGACGAACCGACCTCGGCCCTCGATCCCATTTCGACCATGCACATCGAGGAGCTTATCGCCGAATTGAAGACCGATTTCACCATCGCCATCGTCACTCACAACATGCAGCAGGCGGCACGCATTTCCGATTATACCGCCTACATGTACATGGGCGAATTGGTCGAGTTCAGCCTTACCGACCAGATTTTTGTCGAACCAAGGGAGAAACAGACCAAGGACTATATAACCGGTCGCTTTGGTTGAGAAAAAAGATGAAAAATATCACCGCCGACAGACATATTCATCAAGCCTTCGACCAGGATCTGAGCCGCCTGGATGCCATGGTCCTGGAGATGTGCGACCAGGTCGCTGCCCTGCTCCGGGATGCCATCACCGCCGTGACGACCGTCAATCAGGACCTGGCCGATGCCGTGATCAAGCGCGACCGGATCATCGATGAACTGGAGATTCAGGTCGAAGAGAAGGCTGTGCGCATTCTGGCTCTGCGCGAACCCAAGGCGGTCGATCTGCGCTGGGTCATCGCCGCCTTGGAGTCCTCGTCCGATCTCGAACGCATGGGGGATATGGCCAAGAGCATCGCCAAGCGGGTGGCCATTCTTGCCCATTTCTCCCCGATCGATGGCATCGATGGCGTTGTGCCCATGGCACGCTTGATTCTTGATTTCATGGATAAATTGCGCAGGGCCTGGGATGACAAGGACTCGGCGCTCGCCTTGCAAACCTGGACCGGCGATGCCGAGATCGACACCCTCTTCGATGCCATGTTTCACCATCTCATGGTCAGCATGATCGAGGCGCCACAGAATATCACCCCCGGGACGCACCTTTTGTTCATCGCCAAGAATCTGGAACGGATCGGCGACCACATCACCAACATTGCCGAGGCGATTTATTACCTGGAAACCGGGCATAAACTGGATCGGATCAGGCCCAAAACCGATGCCCACTACCGGGTCTATGTCCCGTCGACATCCCAGGCATCCTCAGCCAGTGTCGGCACCCCTTTTGTCTCCGGGCTCGATTTTCCCAAGGGGGATCTCTCCAAGGAGGAGCCATGAGTTTCTGGCCCTGACGGGCTGGGTTGTCATTTTTATGATCAAGAAAAAGGCAGGGGCAGGGAAGACTTTATTGGGGCTTCGCCCCAAACCCCACCGGGACTCCGTCCTGGACCTGTCCGGTCGCCAGCCCCCTGGACCCCATTGACAGGCCCTCGCCCTCGCTTGCCGCTGCCATAATTACTTAAAGAATCACGAATTCCATGGACACTATTTTCGGGTGAACAGAGGATGTCATTTTCGGGTGAACAGAGTCGATTGCAGGAGGAGTGACCTATGGAAACGCAAACAGGAGTTTTGCATACGGTACAAAAAATTTTTGATGACACTTTATCGGATGTGCTGCGCCAGGGGTCAACCACGGTGTCGGATCAGAAAAACCGGCGCCTGCGGCAGATCAAGCGCAAGGTTGACACCCTGGCCCGCTGGAGCGATCACGAGTTTGCTTTCATCTTCAATGGCCTGACCAACCATGATCAGGTCGCTTTGATGGTGGAGCGGTTGCGGGAAACCTTGAATCAACCCTTTCCCGTATGTGGTCAGGAGACGACCCTCATGGTCAACATGGGCGTCGCCATTTTTCCGCACGACGGCGACAAACCGGACCCCTTGATCAAGAGTGCCGCCACCGCTCTGAGGAAAGCCAAAGAGTTTGGCCATGGCCACTGGGCCTTTTTCGAGTCGGCCATGAGTCTGGAGATGGAGAAGCGTCTCGAAAAAATTGACCAGCTGCGCCGTGCCCTGCAAAAAAGGGAGTTTACCCTGTGCTATCAGCCGAAGTGGAACCCGACTCTGCAAAGATTGACCGGATTCGAGGCCCTGGTACGCCTGCGTCTGGAAGACGGCACGATGATTGCTCCCATGGAGTTCATTCCCCTGGCCGAGGAGTCCGGTTTGATCCTGCCGTTGGGGGAGTGGATCATCCAGTCGGTCTGCCAGCAGGTGCGCACCTGGCTGGATGCGGGAATGCAAGATTTTACCATGGCCATCAACCTTTCGCCCCGCCAGTCGGTGGACCCTGATTTTTCTGCCATTGTCCACGTTGCCCTGGATGCGACCGGCATTCCGGCCAATCTGTTGGAGTTTGAGATTACCGAGAGCGTGGTCATGCAGAGTTCCCATCAGGCGATACCGCTTTTGGAAAAGTTTCAGGCCATGGGCATCACCGTGGCGCTGGATGATTTTGGCACCGGCTTCTCCTCCTTGAGCCGCCTGCATCGATTGCCCATCCAGACCTTGAAGATCGATCGCTCGTTTGTCCAGGAGATTCATCTGAACAGCAAAAGTGAGGGTATCGTTCAGGCCATCATTGCCCTGGGTCGGAATCACGGTTTGCACATTGTTGCAGAAGGGGTTGAAAACCACGCGCAGTTTGATGTACTATCCCGCTCCGGTTGTGATGAATTGCAGGGGTACTACATCCACAGGCCCCTGAATCCCTCCCAGGCATATCAAGCCTTTATGGAACTGGAAAGCTGCTTGCTGCGTCCAGGTTCCCCATGATCCCTGATGGCTATCCCCTTGTTGTGACATGTCGCTGGTCAGACGTTTGGAGTTGTCCCATGTTCGCGCACACTGCTGTGACGGGCACCATCCTGGTCGTTGATGACGACCCGGACGCTCTGCTCTTACTTTCCGAGACCCTGCAAACGAAGGGTCATGTTGTGACACTGGCACCCACGGCCAACCAGGCACTCAGCTCCTTTCAATCCATGATTCCCGATCTGGTGTTGCTGGATGTCTTGTTGCCGGATATGGATGGATTCAAGGTGTGCAGTTACATGAAGGCCATGGGGGCGGAGACCCATGTCCCGGTGATTTTCATCAGCGGACTGACCGATACCGTTGACAAGGTCAAGGGGTTCGAGGTCGGTGGTGCGGATTTCATCACCAAGCCCTTTGCCGGTGAGGAGGTGTTGGCGCGGGTGGCGATGCACCTGGAGTTGAAGCGCATCCTGAAAGAAAAAGATGAACACAATACCCGTCTGGAGCAACAGATCGAGCGCTACAAAGCCGGGACAGGCAGCCAGCAGCGGGAAACCGCCCTGCGCTTCGGCGAGTCGGAGCTGTTGGCCACCCGAGGGGTCGAGGCCTACCATCTGGAGCAAATGGCCTGGTTGAGGGAACAGTTCGCTGGTGGCGGCGGGGAGAAGTAGTTTTGGCGTTGGGAGAGGGGATCTTTTGCCGCTGACCCGCAAAGCTGCCACAACCAAACGAGAAAAGTCCGCATGAAAAACAAGGTTATGTCATCTCGCCCACCTTCGTTCACGGACCCGGAACGTCCATGGACGATCGCCGACTCTCTCAACCTTTACAACATACCAGGTTGGGGTATCGGTTTTTTTGGTGCCAACGATCTGGGGCACCTGACCGTTTCGCCTCTTCTGGAGCAAGGCCCGGCCCTCGATCTCATGGACCTGGTGGAGAATATTCAAAACCGCGATATCTCCCTGCCGGTCTTGATTCGTTTTTCGGATATCTTGCGGGTACGCATTCAGACCATTCATGCCTGCTTTCAAAAGGCCGCCGAGGAGTACGCCTATAAAGGTCGTTATATCGGGGTCTACCCCCTCAAGGTCAATCAGCAGCGCCAGGTGGTCGAGGAGTTTGTCGAGTTTGGCCATGGAGTCAATATGGGATTGGAGGCAGGCTCGCGTCCGGAGTTGCAGATTGTCCTGGCCATGCTCGACAACCCGGATGCCCCGATCATCTGCAACGGGTACAAGGACGATGAGTTCATCCACCTGGCCCTGATGGGGCAACAACTGGGGCGGCACATTCATGTCGTCGTCGAAAAACCCCAGGAGTTGACCAGGCTTCTGCGTATTGCCCAGGAGCTGAATATTCGTCCCAACATTGGCCTGCGCATCAAGCTGGACGCCAGCGGTGCAGGCAAATGGTGGGAGACCTCGGGGGGATTGTCCTCAAAGTTTGGTCTGACGGCGATGGAGATTCTCGAAGCGGTGGAGATCATCCAGGCGCGGGGCATGCTGGATTGTGTGCGTCTGCTCCATTTTCACATTGGCACCCAGATTTCCAACATACGCAAATTCAAGAATGCCTTGCGGGAGGCGGCCCATTTTTATGCGGAGCTGCGTCGTCTGGGTTGTCAGGTCCAGTATGTGGATATTGGTGGCGGACTGGGCGTCGATTATGACGGCTCGCAAACCACGAAAGACTCCTCGGTCAACTATTCGATCCAGGAGTATGCCAACGATGTCGTCGCCTACTTGCAGGAAGTGTGTGAGATCAAGAATCTGCCGCATCCGGACATTATTTCCGAAAATGGTCGTGCCCTGACGGCCCACCATGCCATGCTCGTTTTCAATGTCCTGGAGGTGGCCCGCTCGGTGCCGTTTGACAAGCCCGTCGCCGAGGATCCCGACGACGCCACGGAGATTGTCGAGCTGGCGAAGATGCTGCACGACCTCGACGCAAAAAATGCCCGCGAGGTGTGGCACGATGCCCTGCAATTGAAGGATGACTTCCAGAAAATGTTCACCCTGGGTGCCCTGGATCTTGTGCAGCGGTCAAAAGGGGAGCGGCTGGTGCGGCAGATTGCCTCCCGTATCGACGAGATAACCAAGACACTGGCCAAGCCCCCGTCGGAACTCTCTTCGACGATGGAGTATCTGTTCGATAAATATTATTGCAATTTTTCGCTTTTTCAGTCGTTGCCGGATCATTGGGCCATCGATCAACTTTTTCCGGTGGTGCCCATTCATCGGCTTGACGAACCCCCGTCGCGCATGGGAACGCTTCAGGATATCACCTGCGACTCCGATGGCAGCATGGATCATTTCATTCACCGGGATGGAAAGTCGAAAAACTACCTTGAGCTGCATCCCCTGCGTCCGGGGGAGCCTTACCTGCTGGGTGCCTTTCTGACGGGTGCCTATCAGGAGATTCTGGGCGACATGCACAATCTTTTTGGCGATACGGACGTCGTGCATGTCTCCGTGGCGGCGACTGATCAGGGGTGGGAGTTTCGGCAGATTCTGGCCGGAGAGCTGGTGCGCGACGTGTTGAAATATGTCTCCTACGATCCGGAAGAGCTGGTGCGTCGCGTGGGGCAACTGACGCGCAAGGCTGTCAGCGAAGGCAAGGCCAATCCGGAGCAGGCGCGGGCCTTTGTGCGCGCCTATGCGGCTTCCTTGAATGACTATACCTATCTGGAGACTGGCTGACCCGACGTGTGTTTTTTAAATTAATGTAACTGCCCAGGTACCCCCTCAAGAAAGGTCTGGATATGAAAGCCTTTGTCAGGGCTTCGCCCCGAACCCCACCAGGACTCTGTC
>JADGCJ010000076.1 GCA_015229045.1 Magnetococcales bacterium | reverse complement strand
AGCCAGCCCCCTGGACCCCGATGCCAAAAAACGGTCATGGCCTCGGGTGTGCCAGTTTCAAATGCGATTGCCCTGTTGTCACGACGGCAATCGCAACGAGGAGAGCGTCAATCGCCACAGGCAAAGGCACGACAGGCCCCTGCCAACGGAAGGCCTCGCGACATCGATGTTACCGCTGTTACGGCCCCGGTGCGCGTCCTTTCAGCTCCTGGACCATGGGGTGCTGCATCAATTTCTGGATGCGGGGGTCGTTGGCCAGCTCTTCCAACCCCTTGCCGGACTGGATTTTGGCGATCAAGTCCTTGTCGTTCAGGACGCTGCGGAAGCTCGGGTCGTTTTGGAGTTCCATGACTCGCTGCATGAGCCGGGGATCGCTGGCGATGGTACTGGTCGCCTGTTGACCGGCATACTTCATGAGCGAATCGGTCTGGGAAGCGCTGGCTGGGGTATCGGCCTGGTTGCCATGAGCGGTTTGACTCGCGTCGGGCGGGGCGCTGGCGGCGGGTGGTTCCTTGCGCGGTGCGGCCACGGACTCTTTGCGCACCAGGGTCTCGTTGCCGGAACAGGGCCGATTGCGCCAAACCGTTTCGCTTGTCTTGTTGTCCTTGCAGGTATAGAGATCCGCCTGGACTGGAGAGACCAGCAGCAGGCTCAGAGCGATGGCAATACCAATACCAACACCAGCTCCAGCCCCTCTACCAACGTTCGATATCGTCATTGAAAATGCCCTTTTCCAGTTGCATGCCGAAGGCAGTTTTGTCCAGGTGGGTCAGGAGCTGATCCGCTTTTTCGGAGGTGGCAGCCAGGGCATAACACATGATGAGGATGGAAATACCCCGCCACAGGGAGCCATATTCGCGATCGGCATAGCGGTCGCGCATCTGTTTGCCAATGCCCAGCAGGGCTTTGCGATGGGAGCGCAGCTCATTTTCCAGGGCCGTCAGATGACGAATGCCCAACTGGCCAAGATTTTCCGACAACTGCATGACAAACGCCTCGTTGAAGGTGGTGTCGGTACGAAAAATGGTGGCCATGCTGCCGTCAAGGTCCCGGACGAGGATGTTTTCCTGGATGAAATCGGTCAGGGAGATGTGGTCGAAGGAGTCATTCGGGGTCATGCGCTCCTTGCGGGTCTCCGAGCGTTGCGCCAACTGATAGGGGCGGATGAACTGTTTGATGCCGTTGAGTTCGGCGTCGGCCAGCTCCAGCAGCGCCGCCACCCGGGAAAAGTGCCGCCGCCGCTCCTTGGGAAAGAGATCCCGACTGGTATAGCCCAGTTCGCGTTCCAGCTCGGCCCAGGCCTGTTGCAGGAGCGAGCGTACCTGGATCTCGGCCTGGAACCCCTTGAAACGTTTATACTCGATCAGGCGCAGCCGGTCATCCAGCAGCCCGACGACATAAAAGCGGGAACGATAGCCGAAGCGCTCCGGATCCAGCAGCTCACCGCGATCGACGATATAGGATTCGTTGATCTTGAACTCCTTGCGAATCACCTCGGCGACCTGTTCCACCTCCTCCTCGAAGTAGGTGACGATACGGATACCGACCAGATCGGTCACATCGTCGAGTTTGGTGATTTTGTTCGCCGATTCCAGGAGCTTGCGGCGGAGGGCTTCGCGTTCCTTGACCCGCCCGATGATGTCGTAGGTCTTTGGGCCGTTCTCCTGCAAAAACTCCTGGAGGAGGGTCACCTGGCGGTTCATGAAATCCGCGTAGATGGTACGCCGCTCCTCGTACTGATCCAATATTTTTTCGATGGTGATGTCGTCAACCGGTTCCATGGATCCCGTTCCAGTTTCAGTTGCGGCGGAGTCCTGTTTGCAAAAGCGGCGAAACCCTTTTGATGAGCCTGATATTCCTGCAATTTCGTCAAAATGGGAAGTGGAATTCGTGCATGCCCGGCAAAACGTACTGAACGGTTGCCATTTCCAAAAGGGTTCGATCCTGATAGTCTGTGCAACAAAGCATAACAGGTTATATGCAGTCGGCCTATGTATTGGCAACGTGTGACAGATCTCTGCCTGAATCCCTGTCAGGGTCGAGCCTGTGGTTGCCGATGCGATTCAGGCAGTTGAATTGCGATTGACGAGAGACCATGAACACCAGCCCGACAACCAACGTCAAGGAGTTGGTCGCCATCATCGCCCGCCTGCGCGAAATGCCGATTGGTGGGCGCTACAGCGAGTTGGTGCTGCAACGGGATCGGCGTATAGCGGAGAGCTTTCTTGGCAGCTATCCGGGGCGTGCCCACAGCGTTCTGGGTATCATCGCCACCATTCGTGGCGACGAAGAGGAGATGCGCTACCATTTCGAAGCCGCCCAGGAGGCCGAACCCCACGAGGCCTATATTCGTACCAATCACATGGTGGCTCTCCAGGGGTTTGGCTGTTTCTCCGAGGCGGTCCTGGAGGCCCGCGAGGCCTGCAAGGATCAACCCCGGCATGCCGATCTTCTGGTCGAAGCCACCTTCGCCTGCATCTACGCCGGTCGTTTCCAGGAGGCCGCTCATTGGCTGGAAAACCGGGACAAACTTGGCCTTCTCTCCCCGGTGCCAGGTACGGAAGAGGTGATGGAGTGCGCCCGCTTCCTGCGGGAAATGCGTGTCTCCGACCAGGAGGTGGAGTCGCTGCAATTGCAGGCGGCGTCCATCCTGCGTGAACGGCGCATTCTGGGGGCTGTGGCCCAGTTCAGTCTGCGTCAGGAGGAGACTGACCATTGGATCACCCTCCGCTTTGTGCTGCGGCAACCCTCCCGCGAGGTGGCCGACCTGGATTGGCTGCTCTCCGAGCGTCTGGCACGGTCGGCTCTGCCGGAGCGGGCCTTTCGGCACGTCGTCGTTGGCTACCTCTCCCGGGAGGAACCTTTTTGAGCATCACCTGCAAGGATTTGTTGCGACTGGCCCAACGCCTGGCCGGCAGTCATCTGGAGGTGGATCTGCGGGACGCCGGCAGCCGTGCCTATTTCGCGGCTTTCCATGCCTGCCACCAGCTCTCTGCCACCCTGGGTCTGCTCGCTCCCCAGGTGCGCGAACAGGAAGGGCACCACAAGCGCTTGATCCGGGCCATGCAATCGGCAAGGGTTCCCGGTCAGGATCAGGCGGATTATCCTGTGCGCCGTCTGGGCCAGGCCCTGCGCAGCCTGCGCGATCAGCGCAACACTGCCGAGTATCGCCTTGGCAAAAGCTTTGTGCGCAGTCAAGCCAAGCAGATGATCATCGCCTGCGAGTACATTCTCGGCGAGGCGGAGAACATTCTGTGGGAACGCCGGGAGAGAGATACCACCACTCCCCTGGTCACATCCCCCCCTCGAGCGGATGAGAGTCACCCCCAGCCTGTCGTCCCCAGCCAAACCTTGGTGGATGAGGAGACTCCGCCACACCCGGAACAGACAACACAAAATCCGGAAGCTCCCCCACCGATCCTGGAAGCGACCGGGGAGTCTGATTTGCGCCAGAATGACGGTCAAAACAGCCCGGAAGGGACCATGAATCCAGGGCACGACGCCGCGCCGTCGCCTGACACCTCAAGCGAACCGAACACCGACAAGGTGATCGCGACCACCCCCGAACAGTGAAGGAGAGCGTATTGAAACGGCATCTTGCAGTGTGGTTTCACGGATCCTGGTTGGCACTTTTTCTGGCGTTGCTGACCTTTTCAGCCGGCACTCTTCAGGCGGCGGAGACAACAAGTGGTAGCAAGGGAGACAAAGTGATGGTTGTGTTGACAACATCCATGGGCGACATCACCGTGGAACTGGACGCCGCCAAGGCGCCGATAACCGTGAAAAATTTTTTGACCTACGTCGATGAAGGGTTCTACGACGGCACCATCTTTCATCGGGTGATCCCAAGCTTCATGGCCCAATGCGGAGGCATGCTGCCGGACATGAAGGAAAAAAAGGGACACAGCCCCATCAAGAACGAGGCCGACAATGGCCTGAAGAATGTCCGGGGCACCCTGGCCATGGCCCGCACCCAGGTGGTGGATAGTGCCACCTCCCAGTTTTTCATCAATGTAGCGGACAACGCCTTTTTGGATCATGGTGGCCGGGACTTTGGTTATGCCGTGTTCGGACGTGTCGTGGCAGGCATGGATGTTGTCGACAAGATTGTCGGTGTTCCGACCGGCAATCGGGGTGGGCACCAGAATGTCCCCGTGCAACCCGTCACCATCGTCAAAGCCCAACGCCAGGCCAAGTAAGACCAGCCTTCCCGGGGTCCGTCCGCAAACCGCGTTCGTTGGATCGGATTGCTTTTTTGTAACTGCCCAGGTACCCCCTCAGGAAAGGCCTGGACATGAAAGCCTTTGTCAGGGCTTCGCCCCGAACCCCACCAGGACTCTGTCCTGGACCTGCCAGGGAGCCAGCCCCCTGGACCCCGATTCATTGCCGGGTACTGAATAGTTGCGAAAAAGAAAAGGCCCCCGATCCGCAAGGAATCAAGGGGTAACGATGGCGCTCAGTAGGGGCGTTCCCCGACAATGTTGCCGTGCGGGTCATAGTTGCAAACCCAGATTTGCCCCTGGTCCGGACAGAGCTGCATGGCACACCCCACCTCCCGGGTCGTGTGCCACACCACCTGGGTATAGTGGCCGCACATGCGCCCCGGAGTGCAGCGATCCTGATCATAATCATAATCACGTCGTTCGTCAGCCCAGGAGTCGACCACCTTCTGGGGGGTGACGCTGGCGATCTCCCGGCGCCCGTCCGACCACCGGATGGCGCTGTGCCAGTAGAGATTCTCCCCATGAAGATGTTCCGTGCGATGGCGCATGCTGCACCCCTGCGCAGCCAGGGTCTTGGCCCACTCCCGGGCATAATCGGCGAGCTGCGGCGACCAGGAGAGGCTGTCCACCCCCACCCGACCCCGATGCTGGTTGTGGATGACGACCATCGCCTCCGCCATCTCCGCCGACGACACCTCCCCCTGTTGCAGGGCGCCAGCCCGGGAGACCCCTGCAACCAACACCACCCCGCTGCACAAAAGCAGGGAGGCAATGACCACCCGCCTCTTCATGGCACACACCTCTCCCACGACAGAAACGCAGGCCACACCTCAACCGGGGGCAAGGAGCTGGTCCAGTTTGCCGAGCAAGGTTTTCGGCTCCACGGGTTTTTCGATGAAGGCTTCGGCGGGGAGAAAGTCCGTGTTGACATCGCTGTCCGAGAAACCAAAGGAGAGGTTGCTCCTCTGGTTGACCGCCGAAAGGATCAAAACGGGAATCCTGTCGGTATCCTTGTCTTTGTGCAAGGCCCTGGCCGCCTTGAAGCCGGCCTGGGCATCTTCCGGCATCATGATGTCGAGAAGAATCAGGTCCGGATGGATTTTTTTCACCTCGTCGAGCAGATTCTCCATATCCATTTTGACGGACACGGTATAGCCATGACCCTCCAGGATCATGGTCAGGTTGTCGACGATGTCCTGGTCGTCGTCGATGATCAGGATTCTTGCCATGTTCGTCTCCCGTCTTGGGTTGCTCCACAACAGATGCGTCTGTGTCAGGAACTGTTTGCAAATCCCTCTTTTGTTATACCAATTCTGTCAAAAATCGCAACCAGGGTTCCATGCCGATCCCTTGCCAGGCACTCAATTCAAATATTTTTGCATCGGGACGCACCTGCCGGATGTGGCTTCGGCAGCGTTCCATGTCCCAGACAAGATGGGGCAGCAGATCCACCTTGGTGATCACAACCACCGGCGCCTGGTGAAAAAGAGCAGGATATTTGAGTGGTTTATCCTCCCCCTCGGTCACGGAGAGCAGGGCAATCTTCAGGTTCTCCCCAAGGTCAAAGGCAGCTGGACAGACCAGATTGCCGACATTTTCAATGATCAACAGGCGCGTTCCCTCCGGTACGGCATGGGGAAGCAAACCACCCACCTGGCTGGCATCCAGATGGCAGGCGTGGAGCGTTTCGATCTGGTGGACGGGCGCCCCTTTGCCTTGCAGGCGACGGGCATCGTTGTCGGTCTGGAGATCCCCGACAATGACCGCACACGGCACTTGCCGGCATAAGCGCTCCAGGGTGCGTTCCAGCAGGAGGGTCTTGCCCGCCCCCGGCGAGGAGATCAGATTGATGGCCTTGACGTTGCGCCTGGCCAGCCAGTGGCGGTTCGCTGCGGCGAGTGCGGCATTTTTGGCGAGAACCTTGGTTTCAAGGTGCAGAATACGCTCCCTGGCCGGGTGTTCTCCCCGGGAAGGGGTGTGACTCGCATCGCCACCGTGAGGGTGATGCGGGGGCCCGTCGCCATCGTGATGAGAGTCGCCATCGTGATGAGGGTCTCCATCGTGATGAGGGGGCCCGTCGCCATCGTGATGAGAGTGCCCATCGTCGTGAAGGTGATGAGGCTGCCCGTCGCCATCGTGATGAGAGTGTCCATCGTGATGAGGGTGCCCGTCGGTGTCGTGGTGATGGTGCCCATCGTCGTGAAGGCGATGAGGATGCCCCTGTCGGGTCTGCATGAGCTGTTCAAGTCCGGCGTCACAACCACACTCTCGACACACTATTGCACCTCCAGGGAACGAATGACAAAATCCTGTCCGGAAAGAATCTCCACGCGGCCCGATGCACAGGCCGCACAGTGGAGCAGGCAGATCTCTTCCGGTTGCGACACCTCGCCACACTCCTGACAACGCAAACGCAGAGGAGTCTCCTCGATCAGGAGCCTCACCCCGGCCAGGGGCGTCCCTTCGACCACCAACGGAAAACTGAAGGCGAAAGCACCCCGATCGACACCGCTCAAGGCACCCACCGCCACAGTGACGGAGAGCAGCTTGTGGACCTGCTCCCGCGCCAGAATCTCCTGGAGCTGCTCCACCATGGCCATGGCCAGACTGAGTTCGTGCATCAGCAAATCCTGGGCAGGAGTTCGCCGCCGGGCAGATCGACCACGCGCCGCCCGCCGATGGCCGTCTCCAGAACCACCCGGCCCCGCTGATCGCTCACCTCGCCAATCTCCCGGGCGTCGACCCCCTCCGGCAGATCATGCCAGCGATCAAGAATCTTGTCGGCCACCTCCGGGGCACAGACCAGCACCAGACACCCCTCGGAGGCGACATGCAGCAGATCCAGGCCGAGCATTTCCGCCAGGGCCTTGGTTCCCTTGGCGAAGGGAAGGTCGTTTTCGCGCAACTGCATGCCTACGGGTTGCCCGTTGACCATCTCGTTGAGGCTGGCGGCCAGGCCTCCCCGGGTCGGATCGCGCATGAAGCGAATCGCGCCGGCCACAGATACCACCGCCTGCACCAGACGATGCACAGGACGGGAATCACTGACCGGACCATGATGAATCTGGAACCCCTCCCGCACCGCCAGCACCGCCGCGCCATGATCACCCAACGTGCCGCTGACCAGAATACGATCCCCCGGCACCATCCGTCCCACATCGAGGATAAAACCAGGGATCGTCTCGCCGATGCCTGCCGTGTTGATGTACAGGCCATCGCACTGGCCACGGCGGACCACCTTGGTGTCCCCGGTGGCGACCACGACGCCGCAATGGTCGGCGGCCCGCCTGACGGCATCCAACACCTTGCGCAACGTCACCAGCGGCAACCCCTCCTCCAGGATCAAACCGAGCGAAAGCCAGCGCGGAACGGAACCGGCCACAGCCAGATCATTCACCGTGCCATGCACAGCCAGATCGCCAATATTGCCGCCGGGAAACTCCAGGGGATGAACGACAAAACTGTCGGTGGAAAAACAGATGTGGCGACCCTCCAGATGCAGGGTTGCCGCATCGGGCAGGGTACGCAGAGGTCCGGCGCCAAAACGGGAGAGAATCTCCCGCGTGATCAACTGCTGGGAAAGACGTCCGCCGCCACCATGACCCAGCAGAATACAGTCGCTCATGGCCCGGTCCTCAACGCTGCATACTTGAACCCGGCGGCGCAACGCCCCTCGGAGCTGACCATGCACGGACCCGGCAGAGTACAGCCGCTCATGGCCCGGTCCTCAACGCTGCATACTTGAATTCAGCGGCACAACTCCCCTCGGAGCTGACCATGCACGGCCCCAGCGGGTGATCCGGCAGACACCCCGTCCCGAACAGGGAACAGTGCGCCGGGCGCAGTTTGCCCTTGAGAACCTCGCCGCACTGGCAATGAGGGTTGCCACGGCCCGGCTGCATCGTCACCCCATGGCGAGGCACGGCATCAAACCGCGCAAACGCCGGTCGCAAGATCAGACCACTGGCCGGAATCACACCCAGGCCGCGCCAGGAGACATCGACCGGCAACAGGTAACGGTCGATCATCGCCTGTGCCCGCCGGTTTCCCTCGGGCTTGACGACGCGGTCATACTGGTTGTCGACACGCGGATGGCCCTCCACGCACTGTTGCAGGAGACCATCCAGACCATACAGAACATCCAGCGGCTCAAACCCGGCCACCACGCAGGCCACGCCATGCTCCTCGGCACAGGGCCGGTAGGCATCGGCGCCGATGATGGCACTGACATGGGCCGGACAGAGCAACCCGTCGATCCGGATGTCAGGGTCGGCCATCAACGCCGACAGGGCAGGCGGCACCCGCTTGAAGGCGGTCAACAGGGAGAGATTGGCCACCTTGTCCCGCCGCGCCGTCTCCAGCATGGCCATGACCGGAGCGACCGTGGTCTCAAAGCCGACGGCGAGAAAGACCACCTCCGCATCCGGATTTTTACAGGCCAGCTCGATGGCCTGCACAGGCGAATAACAGATCTCGATGCGCCCCCCCTCGGCCCGCGTCCGGGCCAGCGTGGTATGGGAACCCGGCACCCGTACCATGTCGCCGAAGGTGGCCAGGATCACTCCCCGCCCGGCCAATTCGACGGCCGCGTCGATATAACCCGGATCGGTCACACACACCGGACACCCCGGGCCACTCACCAGCGTTACCGGCTCCGGGAGAAAATCACGGATGCCAAAGCGGGCGATGGCCATGGTGTGGCTGCCACACACCTCCATCAGGTTGAGTTTGCGCCCCTGTCTGGCCAGGGCCTGACCATGGCGGGCCAGACGCTCGCGGAAAGGGGCGGCGGCATCCAGGCGCCGAAAGCCGTCGATGTAGTTCATGACAGGTCGTCGCGCTGCCGCACCGGAGCCACCAGGGCCACCTCCTGACCACTCTCCCGGCGATAAAGATCGGCCAGGGAGTTGAAAAGAGCCAACCGGGCATCGGCCTCGGCGATATGCAATTTTTCGATGGCATAGCCGGCATGGACGATGACGTAATCCCCAACTCTCGGCTCGTCGACCAGCATCAACCCGACCGG
Organism: Magnetococcales bacterium; assembly: GCA_015229045.1. Next base: position 5,393 of record JADGCJ010000076.1, on the reverse strand, counting down.
ATAGTGAATGCCATCGAGGTCCACCATCCCGGTCTGGCCATCCGGCTCGACAGCCACAATCTTCATGGGAACTGCAAGACACATGTCATCTCTCCCTTGCAGAAAAACTTCGTGATCTGTGTCTGTACCGGAGCGATCATCATGGAACGATGCGGCAGGGGGGTCAATCATTTAATTTCAGGACCGGAAAAGATGCCACTTCCGCATGCCCAAGCAGATCATGATTATTTTCAAAATGATACACGACGCGAACGCGAATAGTGCGTGAATCGCGGTGGGGGATTTGTTATGGTGTCTGCCGTGTACAGTGTCTCCCCACCGGCATGGAACAGCGAACGTGACAGTCATTCCGAACAATCGGTCGGCACCCCCGCAAGAGGCACCCCCCCCACCCTTGACCTGGCCAACCATCCTGCTGGTACTGACTCTGGCAGCCGTGATCTGGTTTGCTTTTCTTGGCCAGCGCGACCTGCGCGACCCGGACGAGGGGCGCTATGCGGAAATTCCTCGCGAGATGGTCGCTTCCGGCGACTGGATCACCCCCCGGCTGAACGGCTTTAAATATTTTGAAAAACCCCCCCTCGATTACTGGGGAACAGCCCTCGCCTACACCCTGTTCGGTACCGGACAGGGCACCTCCCGACTCTGGTGCGCAGCGTTGGGCTTTTTGGGCGTCGTCTGGACCTTCTGGCTGGGAAAATGTCTGTTTGGAACCCGGGAAGGGCTTTATGCGGCGCTGTTTCTGGTCAGTTCGCTGCTCTATTTTGCCATGGGCCACATGCACACCCTGGACATGGGCACGACCCTTTTCATGACGTTGGGTCTTGGTTCCCTCCTGCTGGCGCAATCGCAGAGGCAGGATCCGGCGTTTGTCCGCGCCTGGATGCTGCTTGCCTGGAGCGGATTGGCCGCCGCCACCCTCAGCAAGGGGCCTGTGGGGTTGGTTCTGCCTGCCGCCGCCGTGACCATGTACTCCCTGTGGCAACGCGATTTTGCCCTCTGGAGACAGCTGCACCTGGGCAAGGGGTTGCTCCTCTACCTGGCCCTGACCGCTCCCTGGTTTGTGCTTGTGTCGCTGCGCAATCCTGAATTTCCGGAATTTTTTTTCATCCGCGAACACCTGCTGCGCTATACCACGTCGATCCACAGCCGCAATGCCAGCACGTTGTATTTCATTCCGGTCCTGCTGGCGGGGTCTCTCCCTTTCATGGCCCGGATGCTCTCTGCCCTGGCCAGACCAGCCTTCTCCTGGCGCCCTGCCGACGCCGGGCAATTCTCCCCGCTGCGTCTGCTCTGGGTCTATTGTCTCTTTATTTTTCTCTTCTTTTCCTTCTCCCACTCCAAGTTGATCCCCTATATCCTGCCCATCTTCCCCCCCCTGGCCCTGCTGGTGGGACATCATCTGGTCCATAAAAACCGGGGGGATCTGCGCCTCGATGCCCGCATTCTGGCTGGAGTCCTGGTTCTTTTGGCCGTGGTCATCCTCTGGCCTGGCTTGTTTCTGGCCAACTCGCGCCTCTCGCCGGAGATGATCGACCATTTTCGCTGGTGGCTTTTGGGTGGCGGCAGCATTCTGGCCGTTGGCACCCTGTGGGTTTTGCGTCTGCGCGCTCAGGGACACCGGGGGGTGATCATTCTGGCCGGTACCTCCCTGCTGGCCTTTCAGGTGATCCAGGTCGGTTACCAGACGACGAGCCAGGTCTATTCGGCGCGTCAGCTCGCAGCGGCCATCGCCCCTTTTATCCAATCCGGATCCCCGGTATACAGTATCGACTGCTTTCAGCACTCCCTCCCCTTCTATCTGGGACGCACCATCACGCTGGTCAGATACAGGGGCGAATTGGAGTTTGGCATTGATCAGGAACCCGAACGGTGGATCTCCAGCATGGACGAGTTCTATCGACGTTGGCAACAAGACCCCCGGGGTGTGGCCGTTTTTCACCACCGCGATGCCGTTTTCATACAAGCGCAAAAAGATCTTCCCATGCGCATCCTTTATGAAGATCCCCTCCGCGTCGCCGTGGTACGACCATGAATGCATCCGCTGCAACACCGGACATTTCCATCGTGGTTCCGGTCTACAATGAGGAGCTGGTCCTGCCGCATCTGTTCGCGCGACTCTATCCGGCCCTGGAGGCCTTGCAGCGCACCTACGAGGTGGTGTTCATCGATGACGGCAGCCGCGATGCCTCGGCAATTCTCTTGCATCGGCAGCACGGACGGTTGCCCGAGGTGACGCGAGTGGTGTTGCTGAAGAACAATTTTGGTCAGCATGCTGCCATTCTCGCCGGTTTTGCCCATGCACGGGGTCGCTATATCATCACCCTGGATGCCGACTTGCAAAATCCGCCGGAAGAGATTCACAAACTGGTGGCCAAACTCGACGCGGGGTATGACTATGTGGGGACCATTCGGCGGCAGCGGCGGGATCGTCTCTGGCGGCATGTATTGTCGCGGCTCATGAATCGCCTGCGGGAAAAAATCACCCGCATCCACATGACAGACCAGGGGTGCATGCTGCGCGGCTATGATCGGGCCATTGTCGATGTGTTGCGGGAGTCGCACGAGGTGACCACCTACATTCCCGCCCTGGCCTATCTCTACGCCGCCAGACCGACCGAGGTGGTGGTGGAACACGAAGAGCGCTCCATGGGCCAGTCCAAATACTCCCTGTTCCGCCTGATTCAACTCAACTTTGATCTGATGACCGGGTTTTCCACGGCGCCCCTGCGTATTTTTTCCCTGGTCGGCATTGCCATCTCTTGTGTCTCCTTTCTTTTTGTCCTCTACCTGACCATCCGGCGACTGATGATCGGGCCGGAAGCCGAAGGGGTCTTCACCCTGTTTGCCATTGCCTATCTCTTGATCGGCATCACCCTTTTTGGCATTGGCCTGATGGGGGAGTACATGGGGCGCATTTACCACCAGACCCTCGCCCGCCCCCGTTATCTGGTCCGCACGGTTTTGGAAAAAGACTCTTCTCCCCCGTCGGACAAGCCGAAAAGCGGGGCTGACCCTCGGGAGTCCCTCTCCTCATGAAACCGACTACGGCCCGGGCTGTCGTCTTTGCCTACCACACGGTGGGGGTACGCGGATTGGCCACCCTGCTCGACCACGGTCTGGCGATCCCCCTGGTGATCACCCACACGGATGACCCAAACGAAACACTCTGGTTCGACAGCGTGGCCGAGTGGGCCGACCGGGAGGGAATCCCGGTCCTCACCCCCGACTCGCCCAACACGACCGATGTTCTCGCCCGTGTTGCAGCGTGCAAGCCTGATTTTATCTTTTCGTTCTATTATCGCCACCTGCTGGGCGCCGGGCTTCTCGCCATCCCGACCCGGGGGGCATACAACCTGCATGGCTCGTTGCTGCCCCAATATCGCGGCCGGGTACCGATCAACTGGGCGGTGCTGCACGGCGAACGGCAGACCGGCGCTTCGTTGCACCGGATGGTGGTCAAGGCCGATGCCGGTGATCTGGTCGATCAGGAGCCGGTGACCATTCTCGACAACGATACGGCGCATGGGGTCTTCCAGAAGGTGGTGTGTGCCGGCGAGCGCGTCTTGCAGCGCTCGGTGCCGCGCCTGCTGGCAGGCAACGCCCTCCACACCCCTCTCGATCTTGCCCGGGGAAGCTGCTTCGGGCGGCGGCGCCCGGAGGATGGCCGCATCGACTGGCAGACCCCGGCCTGGACAATCCATAATTTGATTCGGGCCGTTGCGCCGCCCTATCCCGGGGCCTTTTTTGACTATGGATCGACACGCATCCAGGTGTTGGGCAGTCACTTTCGGCGGGAGTCGGCCAAGGCGTCGACACCCTCGCCGCGCCTGTACTGGGAAGAGGGACGCTGTTACGTCGATTGTGTGGACGGGTTGCGGCTGTTGCTGACACGCCTGGCCGTTGCGGATCAGCCTCTCGATGAGGAGGGGTTTCGCGCCCTCAAACAGGTGCCTCTCGCAATCAAGGTGCCGAATATCGAGACCCGCGCCGCCATGGCGGAGGCCGACGCAATTGCACACACGCACCAAGCCCGTTTTGGTACTGCTACCGAACTGTTCGATGACCTCGAAAAGAACAGCGGCAAGTAAACGCACCCAGCTACCGCGTGTATCAGATTACGATATCTGGTTGATATGCTGGACCCGGCCAGGTTGGCTATAAGTTATCTGGCAAGATCAATACCACCCTCCGGCGGGATGGTACACCCGTTCAGCTCTTCAAAAATCTCCCGTACCGAGGTCATGCGGGTGTGACGGGTGGCATTGGTGCCGGTGAAGACGAGACCATTTTCCAAATCCCCCTGTTGTGCCTGATGCAGGGCACGGGCGATACAGAAGGTACTCTCTTCGTCGCGGCAGAGGCAGGCGCTCAGACAGGTGGCGAAGCATTTGGAATCGACCTCATCACCGCGAAAGAGCTTGCGGGTGAAGGGCGAATTCAAGGCGCGCCCGGGCAGACCAGCCGGCGAGTCGATGATGACCACATCCCCCTCTTGGGCCTGGAGGAAGGCATCCTTGAAGGCCTGGGCGGCGTCGCACTCGTGGGTACAGATGAAACGGGTGGCCATTTGCACACCTTTGGCACCCAGGGACATCACCCGGTCAATGTCCTGGCGATCCCAAATGCCGCCGGCGCTGATGATCGGAAACTCGTCGCCATACTCCTTGCGCACCCACTGCGCCAATTCAGGAATGACCCGCTCCAAGGAAAACTCCAGGGAGAAAATGTTGGGCCGGTCGGCACCGAGATGACCCCCGGCCGTATTGGGATCCTCGAACAGAATGGCATCGGGCAGTCGCTTGTAGAGCTTGTGCCAGCGCTTGGCGATCAGCCTGGCTGCCCGCAGCGACGAGACGATGGGAATCAGGGCCGCCTTGGGGTTGGGGGCGGCGAATTCGGGCAGACGCAACGGCAGGCCCGCCCCGGAGATGATGAACTCCGCACCGTTTTCCAGGGAAGTGCGCACCATCGCCTCGAAGTCACGGATGGCCACCATGCAGTTGGTGCCGATGATCCCCTTGGGACTGATCTGCCGGGCGAGGAGCAGCTCCTCGACCAGGGCCTTGACGTTGGCCTTGTAGTAGTCCTTCCCCTTGTTGTAATACCGGGAGGCCAGGGAGAGAGCCACGGTGGCGATCACCCCCGCGCCCCCCGCGTTGGCGACGGCGGAGGCCAGACGATGCGCCGAGACGCGGACCCCCATGCCCCCCTGGATGATGGGGATCGGCAGGGTGAAATTGCCAATGGCCAGCGGCGGCAAAGGCTTGACGGTCGATGAGAACGTATTCATGCGCATTTATACTCGAAGAGAGCGGGCCTTTTCAAAAGAAAAAAAGTAACTATTCAGCACCCGGCAACGAATCGGGGTCCAGGGGGCTGGCGACCGGACA
>JADGCJ010000075.1 GCA_015229045.1 Magnetococcales bacterium | reverse complement strand
CCAGGACTCTGTCCTGGACCTGCCAGGGAGCCAGCCCCCTGGACCCCGATTCGTTACCGGGTGCTGAATAGTTACTGTTATTCTTCAAAAGCTGCATTTTGGCGCCACTGCTGAAAGCGCTCAAAATAACAGTAGATCACCGGAGTGAAATAGAGGGTCAGCCATTGGGAAAGGAGCAACCCGCCGACCACAGCCAAACCCAGGGTGCGACGACCTTCGCCACCGGCACCCCAACCCGCAGCGATGGGTACCGCCCCCATCAAGGCGGCCATGGTGGTCATCATGATCGGACGGAAACGAACCAGAGCTGCCTGGTAGATCGCATCCAGGGCCGTCATTCCCTGGCGGCGCGCCTCGATGGCGAAGTCGATCATCATGATGGCGTTTTTCTTGACGATACCCACCAGCATGATCAATCCGACAAAGCCGTACATGTCCAGCTCCAGATGAAAATACTTAAGGGTCAGCAACGCTCCCAAACCGGCAGCCGGCAAACCGGACAGAATCGTCACCGGATGGATATAGCTCTCATAGAGCATGCCCAGAATCAAGTAGATCACAAGTACCGCCAGCATCAGCAGCCAGCCCATGCCAGCCATGGAGTCCTGAAAAGCCTGGGCTGCTCCCTGAAAACTGGCGGTGATCGACACCGGCATCTGCATCTCCGCCTGCACGGCATCGATGGCCTTGATGGCACCGCTGAGAGCAAAACCAGGCTGCAAGTCAAAAGAGAGGGTCACGGCCGGCAACTGCCCGACATGCGTGATGGAAGAGGGTCCAACCCCACGACTGAGACGCGCCACGCTGTCGAGCGGCACCAAAGCTCCACCAGGAGCGCGAATTTTTAACAAGGAGAGGGTAGAAGGATCATCCTGGAAAGGTTGGTCCAACTCCAGAATGACCTGATAGGCATTGGCGGTGCCATAGATCGTCGAGACCTGAATGGCGCTGTAGGCCAGGGACAGGGCGGTCTCGATCTGTCTGGGAGTCAGATTGAGTTGGGCAGCCTTCTCGCGGTCAATCTCCACCAGAATCTGCGGCTTGTTGATCTGTAAATCGGAGGTGACGTTCAAAAATCCTGGCAATCCGCGCAGGCGCTCTTCCAGTTTGGGTACCCAGGCGAACAACTCTTCGGTATCCGACCCCTTCAAGGTATATTGATATTGGCTTTTCGTCAGTTGTCCACCGATGCGAATGGCCGGCAAATTTTGCAGATAGGCCCTGATTCCTGGCACGGAAGAGAGTTTTGGCCGCAAGCGCTGCATGATGACATCGGCACTCTCCCGCTGGGAACGGGGTTTGAGCTGCGTGAAGACCCGTCCCAGATTGATCGATTGACTGGCCCCGCCCGCACCCACAAAGACCATCGTTGCCCCTACGCCAGGATCGGCCTGGATGATCGCACCAATCTTTTGTTGTCGCTCCACCATGGCGTCAAACCCCACGTCCTGTTCCGCCTCGGTGAAGCAGAGCAACTGGCCAGTGTCTTCCGTGGGCAGAAAACCTGTCGGCATCCCCGAGCCAACCCAAAAAGTCATGACCAACAACCCAACGAACACCACCATGGTCAACAGGGAGTGGCGCAAAACAAACTTCAAGCTGCGGTCATAGCCGTTTTGCAGGGCCAGGAAAAAACGTTCACTCCATCGATACATGAATCCATGCGCTTTGCCCTGTTCAGCGTGCAGATAGCGGCTGCACAGCATGGGAGTCAAAGAGAGAGAGACAAACCCGGAGATCAGCACCGCAGCCATGATGGTGACGGCAAATTCATGCAGCAAACGTCCCAGGATGCCACCCATGAACAATACCGGAATAAAAACCGCCGCCAGGGAGAGGGTCATCGACATGATGGTAAAACCGACCTCGGCTGCCCCATCGAGGGTGGCCTGCATGGGTTCCTTGCCCTGTTCAATATGCCGCGAAATGTTTTCCAGCATGACAATGGCATCATCGACCACAAAACCGACACACAGGGTGAGGGCCATCAGCGAGAGGTTGTCAATACTGAACCCGAACATGTACATCACGGGAAAAGTCCCGACAATGGACACGGGCAGGGCCAGACTGGGAATGACGGTAGCCGACAGATTTCTCAAAAACAAAAAGATGACAAGGACGACCAATATCAGCGCTAACAGCAGTGACCACTGCACATCGCGCACCGAATCGCGGATCGACTCGGAGCGGTCATAAAGGACGGTCATGTTGATCCCTGCCGGTATTTGTTGCTGGATCGAGGGCAGCAGGGCGCGTATGGCATCCACCACGGCGATGGTGTTGGCACCTGGTTGTCGCAATACGGCCAGGACCATGCCCTGCTTGTCGTTGAACCAGGCGGCGGCCTTGTCATCTTCGGCTGCCTCCACCACCCGACCGACTTCATCCAGATGGACCGCCGCTCCGTTGCGATAGGCCACAATCAGACGCCGGTAGGATGCCGGATCGGCGATGTCGCCGGTACTCTTCACCGTGACCACCTGGTCACGACCATAGAGAGCGCCCGTCGGAAGGTAAACATTGCCGCCATCGATGGCTTTTTGCACCTCGTCCAAGCCAATCTCTCTGGCGGCCAGGGCATTGGGATCCAGCTTGATACGCAAGGCATACTTCTGACTGCCAAAAATGGTCACCTGCGCCACGCCATCGATCATGGAGATACGCTGCGCCAGGGCGGTGTCGGCATATTCGTTGACGGCGGTCAGAGGCAGGGTATCGGAGGTGACAGCCATGTAAAAAATCGGCATGTCCGCTGGATTGACCTTCCGATAGCTGGGGGGCTGCGACATGTTGGGGGGCAGATTGCGTTGCGCCTGCGAAATGGCTGACAACACATCCTGGGAAGCCCCATCGATGTTGCGATTCAAGGCGAATTGCAGGGTGATCTGGGTTCTTCCCAGAGAGCTGGTGGAGTTCATGGAGTCAAGACCGGCAATGGCCGCAAACTGTTTCTCCAGGGGAGAGGCCACGGCTGCCGCCATGGTTTCCGGGCTGGTGCCGGAGAGGCCAGCCGAGACTTGAACGGTAGGAAAATCAACATTGGGCAGCGCGCTCACCGACAACATGAAGTAGCTGAGGACGCCAAAGATCAACCATCCCACCATGATCAACACCGTGGTGACCGGACGCCTGACAAAAAAGAGCGACAGATTCATGGGGAACCCGCCTTCCCGGCAGCCTGTTTCACGTCGATCCTGGTTCCGTTGGCCAGCCGCCACTGTCCGGTGACCACCACCTCTTCACCGCTTTCGACACCCGTCTTGATCACCGCCTCCCTGTCATCTTCCCGATCGACGCTGACGGGGCGCATCTCGACACTTTTTTCCTTGTCACCTTTGACCACAAAAAGAAAACGTCCCTTGGGATTGCTTTGCAGGGCCTGGGTCGGAACAACGATGGCGTTCTCCTGGATGAACAATCGAAGCTGCACCTGTACAAACTGCCCTGGCCAGAAGCGGCTCTCCGGATTGGCAATCCTGGCTTGCAGAGGAATGGTTCCCGTCGATCGATCGACGCTGTTGTCGATCCAGGTCAACTCTCCTGTGCCGCCCTGTCTGTTGGCCGCGTCGGGAATCAGGAAGGTGACGAAGAGTGGTTTTCTGGCCTGTTGCTCCAGAATGGTCGGCAAATGGCGCTCCGGAACCGAAAACCCCAGACAGAGGGGATCCATCTGATTGATGACCGCCAGAGGGTTGACATCGTTGGCCTTGACCAGATTGCCAACCTTGAAAAACTGATGCCCGACCCGTCCGGCGATGGGGGCACGGATGCGGGTATAGTCCAGGTTCAACTCCATGGTGTGGATGGCGGCCTCGTCGGCCTGAACATTGGCTTCGGCGACGATCAGGGCCGCTTTGCTGGTATCGTACTGATCGTCGGAAGCGGCCTTGGTACGCAGCAGCTCCTTGCGACGCTTCTCCTGGGAACGCGCCAGCTCCAACTGCCCCTGATCCCGTTTCAGATTGGCCTTGAGCGAGGCCAGTTGCCTGACAAAGGCGCGGCTGTCGATTTCATAAAGCAGATCCCCCACCGCCACGCTGGCCCCCTCCAAAAAGGGTACTTTGAGAATTTCGCCATCCACGCGGGACTTGATCTCGACTTTGGCACAAGCCTCCAAATGACCATGGGTTATCGCACGCACCGGCATGCTCTTGCGCTCCGCCTTGCCGGTCACTACGAGGACGGGCGGGGCCTTGGGGGGGGTCTTGACCTCACCGCCACCCGAGCATCCTGTCAAGAACAGGACGGAAATCCATAGAACAGAGCCAAAACGTCTGTAAAAACGCAGTGAACGGATCATCATGTATGGAGGGTGTCCCTGCCAGGTTGGGGTCTGCTTGTCATGAAAATCATGGTGTCAACTATGGGTGTGGTGGCACAGCCGTAGAGGGGAGAGGGTGTTCCAGGAGTGGTTTGAGATCGACGGCCCCTTGCACGGGAATCTCCCCGATGCGGGTCCGGCCCCACCAGTTGCGTGGTGCCTTGACGAGTTCCCCCGGCCCCTGCTGACGCATCTCCCACGGGGTGTTGCCAAAAATGGCGTTGCCCTCGATCCGGACCTGAGCGTTGCGCAGATGGATTCCGCCACCACGATTGCCGATGATTCTGCTGGCCAGGATGGTACCCTTGCCCTCCTTGATGAGCAATCCAGTTTTTTCGGAATCACGAATATGACTGGCACTCAGCTCCAGCTCGCCGCCATCGACGATCATGCCCCAGGTATTGTTGCGCAGGACGCCATGGTGCAGGGTGATCCTGGAACGATGGGCGTTGATCCCATATCTGGCGCCGCTGATGTGCAAATGGTCAAGAATGGCCGGTTGCTGCGTTTGATCGAGAAACAGGCCATCCCAGAGAGATTCCGGAGCGGCACCTTGCAAGCGCACCGGATTGTCTGCCGTCCCCCGAACGACGATGCCTCCCTTGACCATGAACCCTTTGCCCCGGATCCAGACCACGGTACCCGGTTCCATGGTCAGAGTGGCCCCGGGCCTGACCATGAGCACCGGATTGATCAGGTAGGGGCTGCGATCGGCGGTCAGGGTCATGTCCTTGTGGATCATTTGCGGCAGGGGGATCAGGCGTCCGAGGTTGACTCCGCCAAGAATGTCCAGCCAGCGCGAGATGACTCCGGAACGGGTTGCCAGTCGGGCCACAAGCGTCGTATTGACGGCGAGATCTTTTTCCCTGATGGCAAAGTCGCCGACGTACAACCCGGGTGATTTTTCACGCAGGGGGAGGTTGACGATGCCTGACCCGATGTCCCAGGAGCCGGTCATACCCGCCTCGCCGACGAGGGCAACCCGCAGCGATTGGCCCGGATGCAAAAACCGTTCGGCTCCGTTATGCACCATGAGGGTGATGCGTGGCGATGGATCAGTGATCAATTTGGGATGGGGCATGCCCTGGACCATCTCCTGGCAAAGCTTGAGCGATGCCGGCAGCAACAGGGCATTCTGACGACTGATAAAGGTCTTGATCGCGGCGACGGCCTGCCCGGAGGGTTCCAGGGAGGCCCCCCCCTCCTGATCGGTGATCGTCGCCTCTTTGGCCCAGATCGAGCGGCCACCCTGGCAGTGCAGCAACTCCGCTTTCAAGGTCACGCGGTGCTGTGCCTGGGGAGCAAGGTCCATCTTGCCGTACTCCGTGACCTCGGCGCGAACAACCCCTTCCACCCCCAACAGGGGACAGATCTTGTCCAGGGAGATCTTCTCTCCCCTCAGCAGGGGGTCGTACAGGTGACTCTCGCGCAGACGTTGATCAATCGTGGAGATGGGTTCACTGTCATAGTTCAAGACGCTGAAAAAGTTGAAGAACCGCTTGCGCAGGGCCTCTCCGGCCGCCGGATCCTCGGACAGGTTGCGAAAAGGCAGGATGGCCACCTTGCAGGGCAGATCGGCACCTCGTTGACACCTTTCCTGCCTGGGAACGACCTCGGTCTGAGCTGGCTCGGAGGTGGTTTTGTCCTGGCTGGCAACATCCGCATCCTGTGCCGTTTTCGGGCTGCTTCTGCCTTGACCGGCAGCCGTTTTGCTCCGGGCGGCACCCTCGGCATTTTTCACGGTCCCGGCCGCTGTTTTGCTCCGGGCGGCACCCTCGGCATTTTTCACGGTTTTCGAGTCATTTTTGCTGGTATTGTTGGCAGCGGGGGGTTCGCCTGGGGGAACTTTTTCGCCTCCACAACCGACCAGCAGTGTCACAGCGACCAAGAACAGCAACGACTTGAGCAGACCGTCCCGCATCACGTTTCACTCGCCTGATACGCCACGCCAGAGATGTCAGAATCAGGAATGCCTGAAAAAGATATTTTTCATTGCGAAGCAATCTCCACCCGCCGATTGACCGCTGCCGTCGGAGATGTATTGGGCAGGGATTCCGTTGCACCCTTGCCGACGATGGCAATACGCTCCGGGGCAATTTTGTATTCGGAGACGATATAGTTCTTGACGCTTTCGGCCCTTCTTTCGGACAGGGGGACATTGATCCTGTCGGAGCCGACAGCGTCGGTATGTCCGCTCAGGGTGATGGTCAAATCCTGTTTTATGTTGAGCATTTTTCCAATGGAATCAGCATATTCTCGTGCTTTTTCGGTCAGCTCCGCAGAGTTGGTGTTGAAATACAACCCGAGCGCGACCTTTTTCTTCTCTTCAGATCTGGGGCGGTTGGAGTTTCCCCCGGACTTTTTGCGTTGCGGGGGAGGTTTTGACTCCACCTCCTGTTCGGCAACACTCTCGGCACCCGCTGTTTGATCGACCACCTGGCTCTTCTCTTCCGGTTCCGGGGCAGATTGTTGTGGTGCCGGGGCCGAGGTGCTACCAGCATCGCTGTCAAATACGATCGCTCTGGTCTTGACACCCCTGTATTTAATCTTCGGATTGGCCTTGCCCAAGGCCTGCAAGAGTTCGACCTCGTTGGGAACATCCTCGAAATAGGTCGTCTGCCCCCCAGCGAAGGCGCTGCTCGACACCAGGGAGAAAACCAGCAACAGAGTTGATTTTGCAATACCAACCGGGCTATTGTTCATGCGTCATGCTCCTTGCCATGAGATTAATACCGCTGTCTTTCAGGATCGCCGTGCCGCCCGCTCTCTCGACTCATCGGGACCGTCGCCTGGTAAGGTTCCTGTTCGGAAGGGTGAGATATTCCCTTGTCTCGGTCCAATGTTGTGTACAATCCTCGTGCATAAACCTTAAAGGGACGTTTTTGAAAGAAGGCCATGCGTGACGACATTCGCTGGAGACAACGTTTTGACAACTTTGACCGTGCCTTTCTCCTGCTGCTTTCACACACCTACGATTCTAAAGTATTTGAGACCGCTTTGCAGGTAATTGTGGAAAAATATTTCCCGGCATTCGACCGGCTGCACGAATTTTTTCTCCTTCAGAGGCTTGAACCATGAGCCAATCGGCCTTTGAGACGGGTTTGTCCCCCGCTGCCATCGCCCTGATGCACACGGTTTTCTGCCACCATGACAATGAAAACGCTTGACGAAAGGACGCGAGAGTTGATCGCAGGAATCGACATTCCTGTGCAATCTTCTGTTCTCCAAGAAGTGTTGGCCATGCAGAACAGTTTCTCGCCCAATCTGGCCGCCTTGGCTGCCACTCTTGGTCGCGATCTCTCCCTGGCCGGGCGCATCCTGCAACGCGCCAATCTGGAGACGCCCGCCTTGAAACGGTGTGTCGATTCGGTCGAGCAGGGTGTCATGCTCCTGGGCTTGCAGCGGGTGCGGCATACCCTTCTCGACCTCCCCCTCAACTTGTCGCCGCAGGATGAAAAGCCGGTGTTGCGCGAGGTGAACGATCGCGGCGTGCGTGTGGGACGTATCGCCGCCTGGCTGGCCGATGAGTTGCCGCGTCGGGCAATCCATTTTCAGAATGGGGTGTTGCGTCCAGTCTCGCCGGACACGGCCTGTACCCTGGGCCTGTTGCACGACTGCGGACTGCTGGTTCTGGCTCACCGTCTGCCTGACTATGCTGATTTCTACCGGGAAGAGATGGCGGTGCATGGCTATCTGCGTGTCACCGAGGAGCGGCGTCTTTTGGGTACCGATCATGGTCTGGCCGGTGCGCTTGTGGCCATGCGCTGGTGTCTGCCGGAACCCTTCTGCCAGGCCATCTGTGACCACAACCAGGAGGGGGGAATCCTGCAACCAGGACGCAAGGTGGCCTTGCGGCAGGCTGCCGCCTTGTGCGGCATCCTCAATCTGGCGGAATGGATCCTGGCCCATGTGGCGCAAAGCCCTCTTCCCCCACTGCCTGACGGCTTGTTCGATTTTTTCGGCATGACAGCGGACGATATGGAAAACATGGCACAATCGAGAAAGGAGTCGGTATGACCCCCCCTGCGAAGCTCGGCTATTACGAACAAATCACGCTCGCACGTGATGTTCTGGGTCTGGGGGAAAATGTTACCATGGAGGAGATCGAGACCCGCGCCCGTGCCCTGCTCATGCACTGGCACCCGGATTGTGGTCAGGCGGATCCTCACTTGTGCCATGAGAAAACCTTGGCCATACTGGACGCCGTGCAGACGATCAAATCCTACTGCGCCCATTATCGCTACTCCTTCAGCCGCAATGAGGTGGAAAAATACCTGCCCATGGATGAGTGGTGGCTCAAGCGGTTCGGCGAGGAAGCGGGTCGTTCCTGATCAAAGGAGAGTCGAAGATGAGGTCTGTCTCAAAAGTGCGTACAACCTGGGGATGCATCTGTTGGCTTGCCACAGGGATGGTCTTCTGTTCCACAGAATCGGAGGCGGCTCTGGAGTGGCCCGGCAACGGCGGTGAATCCGCCTCTTCTCCTGTCGCCATGCCTCAGGATCAGCCACCCGCCTACCCAGCCCAGGGGGTAGCGCCCCGCGCCAACCCTCAGCCGGATGCAGGCAAATGGGAGCAGCGGCGCGGCAGCAACAATCCGCGCTGGAACCGCAACCAGACCGGACCGGGAGTCTCTCCAGGAGCGTGGCGTCCGCAAGAGACGGGTGGTCAGCCACCACAACAACCCTACTCCGGAGGAGGACAACCCCCAACCTGGTCCGCTCCCGGTCAGATCCAACACCAGGATTTTCGCCCGGCAGCTGACTCTTTTGGCGCTTTTTCCACTCCTGCGCCGGGTTCCGGCCCGTTTTCTTCTGTCGGCAACGGGGATTGGTCACCGCTGACGGATACCGGCTTGTTGGGCATCGGCGTTGTTGGTAACGGTGCCGATGGCCTGCGCCGCTACCTGGACGATTTGAGAAAATGGCTGGCCATCAAGGATGCCCAAACCGAAGCCTGGGAGGGATTTGCCAAGGCAGCGACCGGGTTTGTGGCCAGTCGCGTCAACCCCTTGACCAACATCCCCGACATCCACCTCAACTCTGTGGATTGGGCCAAAAAGCGGTCAGAAGCCCTCAAGGAGTGGATGCAGCAGCGAGAAGCCGTGGTGGCAGCCTATGAAAAACTCCACGCAACCCTGGACGCCGATCAAAAGGAGCATGCCGACCGTCTCTCCGGGTTCTTTCGTCAGGGGGGTGGTGGATAGCCCTACGGCACCCGAGTGGGTTCGCCGACGTTGTGTTTGGCCAGAAACTCGCCAAAATCCTCATACGTCATGGGGCGACCGAACAGGTACCCCTGGGCGTAGTCGCAGCCACGACTGCGCAGGTACTCTTTCTGTTCCAGACTCTCGACCCCCTCACCGATCACTTTGCGTTTCATGCTCTTGGCCAGGGTCATGATGGCATCGACCAGGAGCCCGGTTTCCGGATCCCGCGTCACCTCCGGCACAAAAGCCCGATCGATCTTGACGCCGCTGACAGGGAGGCGTTTCAGGACACTCAGTGACGAGTAGCCGGTACCAAAATCATCCAGCCAAAGGTTGACCCCAAGACGCCGCAAGTGTTCGAGCATGGTCATGGCGCGGGCCTTGTCTTCGCTCAGAATGTTTTCGGTGATCTCCAGAACCAGGGCTGTGGGGGGCAGGCCGGTGGAGCGCAAAATTTCAGGAATTTTGTCATCGGTGGAGAGTTCCCGGCAACGGGTGCAGGAGAGGTTGAGGGAGACAAAAAAATCCTCGTGATGTTTCAAGGTTCGCCACTGTTGTGCCTGCGAACAACCAACGCGCAACATCCACTCGGTCATCGTGGCGATGATGCCGACCTCTTCGGCCATAGGGATGAAAATTTCCGGTGAAATAAATCCCCGTTTGGGATGCAACCAGCGCATGAACCCTTCAGCCCCCACCAGGCGATCGTTCTGGAGGTCAAAAATGGGCTGATAGTGGACAACCATTTCGTTGCGTTCCATGGCCCGATGGAGATCTTTTTCCAGGGCCACTTTTTCCAGGGCCTCCGCCTGCATGTCCGGCGTAAAGAAGCGGTAGGCATTGCGTCCATCGTTTTTGGCGTAATACATCGCGCTGTCGGCGTTGCGCAGCAGCTCGTCAAGCTCCTGGCCATCGTCGGGAAAGATGGTCACGCCGACGGAGCCGGAAATAAAGGCCTCCTGTCCACTCAGGATGAAAGGCTCGGCGAGGACTTTCAGGATTTGCGCGGCGACCCGTTCGGCATGGGGTCCGTGCGCCATATCGGGCAGGATGACCGTAAACTCGTCGCCACCCAGACGTGCCACTGTATCCGATTCGCGATGGCAGGAGAGAAGCCGGGCCGATGCCTCGCGCAGCAGCTGATCGCCGGCGGCATGCCCGAGGGTATCGTTGACCCATTTGAAGCGGTCGAGGTCGATGAACATCAGGGCCACACGGCTGCGGCTGCGTTTGGCGCGGGTCAGTTCATGCTGGAGACGATCCAGAAACAGGGCGCGATTGGGCAGCCCCGTCAGGGCGTCATAATTGGCCTGGTGCAGGATGCGCTCTTCCGCCTCCTTGCGCTGACTGATATTGCGTATAAGCGAAATCAGGACCAGCTCTTCGCCAATCTGGCAACGCGCCATGGTGATTTCCACGGGCAGAGTCTTGGTGCCGCGATGCAACCATTTCATCTCCATGGGTTGCAACTGCTCCGGAGCCTGGAGCAGGGCATGGGCCATATTTTCGACCGTCGGGCGAGAGTCATGGTGAAACAGGGAGAGAAACGGGCGTTGGGTCAGGACAGCCCCACTCTCTTCCCCGGACATGGATGCCGCCACGACGTTGGCAAACAAAACCTGCTCCGCCTTATGGATGACGACACCATCAGGCATCTGTTCGGCCAACATGAAAAAATCAAACGCGCCCTGCGGCAGAAGACTCTGTTTCACGAGAGGGTTAGGTTTGTTTCCCATGGATCCCTCATCTCTCCTTCCTGGTTTCATCTCACAAGTCAGGGTGGGAAGTTGATGCCAATACGGGCTTGACGTCAAGGATTCACGCGCGGATTGCCGGGTATCTTCACCCCGGAAAAGTTACGCCGAAGGGAGGCACGGCTGCAAGGTGGTCCAGACGTTTTCCATGATCAAACGATAACCTGCGCCATTGGGGTGGAAACCATCGACAAGATTATAGCGACGTTGGCCGGGAACACCGGCCAGAAAATCCGCAATGAGGGCAATATTGTAACGTTTTGCAAGCTGGGGAAAAACATCGGAGAGAGCCTGGGAATCGCGCACGCCAAAAATGCCCGGAATGGACAACCCGGCCAGAATCACCCGACTTCCTGCATTCTGGAAAGCCACGATGATTTCCGCCAGATTGCTCGCCATGATGGTGCAGGGAACCCCCATAAAGGCATCGTTGGCTCCCAGGGCCACGATGACAATATCGGACTGAAAACGGAGCATCCTGCCCAGCCGTTCCAGGGCATCCCCTGTGGTTTCACCGGAGACACCGGCATTGATGACCTGGTGGGCATAGCCGTGGTCGCGCAAACGCTGCTGCAAGAGGGAGGGGTAGGACTCATCGCGGCTGACACCAAACCCTTCAGTCAGGCTGTCCCCGAAACAGAGAATGCCACCCGGACGAAAGCCACTCCCTGGCGAGCCGAATCCAAGCATCTCCTACCCTTTCACTCCTTTCCGCATCCACATCAGCCCCGACAAAGCGTATATCATCAGGCAGAGCTGGATTTTTTCAAAAGTATGGTACCCTCGAAGGTGTTGAAAATGACTTTTCGACTACTCGTCCCCCCGACATCGGCGGCAACGATGGGAACACCATGTTCACGCAAAATATCTCTGGCAGCGTTGATGTTGCGCTCGCCGACGTTGAGAAGACCGCTGGAGCTTTGCAGCACCGCCCCGCCACCAAAAATTTTGGCCTTCAAGGAGGCCTTGCGGCAACCGATGGTTATCATGCCTTCGATCAATTTATTGATGGCAATGTTGCCAAATTTTGGCGAGGGAAGGCCATCCCCGTTCCAGAGGGGAAGCTTGAAGTGATTCATGCCACCCAGGCGCAGGGTCGGATCCCACAGACAAACGGCGATGCATGACCCCAGGACCGTGGTAATACGAAACTGTCCTTTTTTCGCAAAAAGCTGCCCAGGCAATAGAAAGGGATCATTCCCTTTCTGAAGGTTGAGGTCTGAACCCATTAAAAGGCCTCAACTTTCTCATCGTCGAAGAAAAACTCGTTGCCATCCACGGAGAAGGCGTCGGCATCCACATCCATCTCCACCTCCGGAATGGCGATGGTGAAGGTACACCCCGATCTTTGTGCCTTTCCCGGCCTCTTTTCCATCGGCATGGCATCTTCGCCAAAGGTGACGTTGTTGACGGAGATCGACCCTTCCAGCATGTCGACGATGGCCTTGGTGATACTCAGACCCAACCCGTGGCCCTTGTGGGTCTTGGTCACTCCGGCCTCCAGCTGTACAAAACGGTCAAAGATCCGACTGAGCTGGCTTTTGTCCACACCAACGCCAGTATCTGTCACCGAGAGCAGGAGGCGGTTGTCCTGAAGGCGCACGTCGATATAGACCTTGCCGTCGTCTTTGTTGAATTCGATGGCGTTGGAAAACAGATTGGCAAAGAGCAATTGGAGTTTTTCCGCATCGGTTTTGAAGTAGAGACGTTCGTTGGCCTCAAACTGGCTCTTGCGGCCATAGCCGACGGAGAGACGTTTCAGGAGGATGACATGCTCGAAGGAGTCTACGGTTTCCATGATCACGGTATCCACGTCCACGACGGAGACATGGATCTCTGTGTCACCTGATTCAAGCTCGGCAGCGGCAAAAATATTGCGCAGCTGAAAATCCAGATTGAAGGCCTCCGAATGAATCATGCTGCTGACCGATGCGACAATTTCCTGAGTCGGGGTACCCATGGTCATCAGTTGTTGGGAGAGGCCAAGAATGGAGGTCAACGGGTTGTTGATCTCGTTTTTCATGTGGGAAACAAAGTTGCTCTTGACTTTCTCGGAAGCTTCAAGCTTCTTATTGACAACTTCAAGCTTCTTTGTAACCATCTTGACGTCATGGAGGGCCTGTTTTGTGCTGTCAAAACGGGCTTTCAGCTCCTCGATGAGTTCGTCATCCGTCATTCTGCTCACGATAGGATCCCCTGCATATAAAATTCACAACGTGTCGCCATTGTAGTGCAATGTGCAACAATCTGCCACCGCTTTGATGGAAAAAGATGAAAACTCCAGGCAACACAGTTGCGGAAGGGCATCAATCAGGCCGGTTGGCCAGTATGGGGATCAGCAAGCAGACCTTTGGCCACTTCCAGGCGTTTTGCCTCTCCGACCAGTTTTTCGATCAGGTCGAGACCAAAAAGAAGGGCCGTTCCCGGGCCACGCGACGTGACGATCCGATCGTCGGTGACTACGGGTGCATGCACAATTGTCACGTCGGCAAGAGACATCTTTTCCAGGACTCCGGGATAACTGGTAGCCTGGCGCCCCTGCAACAGTCCGGCATGGGCCAGGACCGAGGGAGCAGCACATATGGCAGCGACATATTTGCCGGCGGAGGCCATTTTCTGGAGGAGGGCCTTGATGCGCACATCTTTGTTGAGTCGTTCGGTTCCCGGAAGACCGCCGGGCAGGACGATCAGGTCAAACTCCTGATCGATCACCCGATCCAGTGTGGCATCCGGAATCAAGACCACACCCCGACTGGCCTTGACAGGCTGGTCATCCAGGCCGGCCGAAACGACCTCGATACCAGCACGCCGGAACAGGTCGATCAAGGTGACGGCTTCCAACTCTTCGCACCCCTGGGCCAATGGCACAAGAACTCTTTTCATGGTACTCTCTCCCGTGGAGTTTCATCGCGACGGTCACGCAGCGACTCTACTCCATGAAGTCGCGCGCAACCCCATGGAATATGGTCCGTCAAGGAAAGACTTTTTTGAAGGGTTTGACAGTGACCCGGGCGTAGACACCAGCGGCGACATAGGGATCCTGATCGGCCCAGTTTTGCGCCGATGCCCATGAAGCAAACTCGGCGACCACCAGGCTCCCCGTGAAACCAGCCTCGCCCGGATCCTCGGCCGGGGTGGCGGGAAAAGGGCCGGCAAGCAGGAGACGACCCTCTCGCGACAGCTCCTCCAGACGGGCCAGATGAGCCGGGCGGGCCTGACGTCGCCGGGCAAGGGAGTCCTCCACATCCTGACTGACGATGGCATAGTACATAAGTATCATCCTTTCGATGACGCCTGATGCCATTTCCGGATCAGGCGTCCGCTTCGTTGACGACTTCCCATCCATCTTGAACTGGAAATGGCATCAGATCAACGCTCCTGAAGGCTAAGCCAAATCCATTTCGAGACGCGTAGTTTTTTTGTAACTGCTCAGGTACCCCCTCAAGAAAGGCCTGGACATGAAAGCCTTTGTCAGGGCTTCGCCC
>JADGCJ010000074.1 GCA_015229045.1 Magnetococcales bacterium | reverse complement strand
GGGCTTCGCCCCGAACCCCACCAGGACTCTGTCCTGGACCTGTCCGGTCGCCAGTTCCCTGGACCCCGATTCGTTGCCGGGTGCTGAGTAGTTACCAGAAATCTTCTCACCACGACGCGTGATTCAACGTGAGTTCCGCCTGTTTCAGCCAGAGGGTTCGCTGTTTGAGCTGTCGGCTGGCATCACGGCTCTCCTGGCGCAGGCGTTCCAGGTCGGTGCGGGTGGAGCGGATGGCCTCGTTCCAGGCGCTGGTCGAGGCGTACCGGGGCTTGTGTTGGGGGTCGGGGTTGCCTTTTTCGGCCAGGGCGATCTGACGCCTGGTGGCCAGGATCTGCCGGTAGGCAGCGTGCCGCTCCTGGAACACCGCATGAGCCTCGTTCACCGAACGTCGCAGCTGTTCGATACGCTTTGTCCAATAGGCTCTGGGCATGAAAAAGCGCTGCAAGGTATCCAGAATGGTGTCCTGGGTGTAGATGTGGGGATCAACTTCCGGGGCCTCCGCACTGGAACAGCCAACAAACAGCAACAAAAACCCCAGCATGACCCACATGGGCCGCCTGTGACACAATCCGGGCCTGCCATGGGGGTCACTCGGGCAGTCGGGCGGCATATTCGTTGAGTTTATTGCGCAAGGTACGGATGGAGATGCCCAGGAGTTCGGCGGCCCGGGTACGATTGCCAGCCACTTCGTTCAGGGTGCGGCGGATGAGAATCTCCTCCATCTCGCGCACCGTGGTGCCGACTGGCAGGCGAATGCGCTCATCTCCCCCCTCTTCGGCGGGCGTCGATCTGGCTTCATCGGTGAGGTCAGGTTCGATCATCAGGTCGCCGGGGGTGATCTCCTTGCCTTCGGCGACGAGCAGGGCGCGCTGGATGATGTTTTCCAACTCCCGGACATTGCCCGGCCAAGGGTAGGCCTGCAAAACGTCGATGGCGGCACGGGAGAAGGGTATCTCATTGCGGCCCAGTTCGGTGATGAAGCGTTGCCGGAAATGGTCGGCGAGGAGGGGGATATCGGTTTTCCGTTCCCGCAATGTCGGCATGATGATGGGAAAGACATTCAGGCGATAGAAAAGATCTTCGCGAAATTTTTGCTGGGTTGACCATGCCTTGAGATCGCGGTTGGTGGAGGCGATCACCCGGACGTCGATCTTGATGGTGCCCCGGCTGCCGACAGGATCCACCTCTCCCTCCTGCAGAACCCGCAACAGCTTGGCCTGGAGGTTGAGGGACATCTCCGAGATTTCATCCAGGAGGATGGTTCCGCCGTTGGCCTGCTGAAATTTGCCTTTGCGATCGGTGAGGGCGCCGGTGAAGGCCCCCTTGACGTGACCGAAGAGTTCCGACTCCAGCAAATTTTCCGGCAGCGCCGCGCAGTTGATGGCGACGAAGGGGTCTTTATGGCGATCGGAGACCTGATGGACATAACGGGCGATCAGCTCTTTGCCGGTGCCGCTTTCGCCCTGGATGAGCACGGTGGCCTTGGAGGGGGCGACGCGGCGCACCTGGTTGAGGAGCTTCTTCATGCTGGCATCGGCGGAGATGATGCGGCGACCACGACCCAGCTCGGGGTCGAAGTATTGGTTGGCGAAGCGCTTCAGGGTCTCCTGGAAGGTGACGTCGTCGATGGGGAGAAGGAGATAATCGGCGGCACCGACGGCGATGGCATTCTGGGCTTCGTTGACGTTGCCCTTGATGGCGGCGACCAGGATGGGCATGCCGCGAAAAAGAAAGGTCAGCTCCCGCACCCCTTCGAGGGGATCGTTCAGGGTCTCGACGGCCATGATGATGAGGCTGATGGGATGCCGCTCGGCCAGATGAACCTTGGCCTCGGCCACGGAGAGCACCTGGACGGGGTTGAATCCGGCCTGGCGTACTTGGGCAGTCAGCGTCGTCCACTCCCGATTGTCCCGGCCAACCAGCAGTATATCCTTGATTTCATTCATGGTGTCCTATTCCACCGCCAAACTCTGGACCATCTTGAGATGCAGGGCATTTTCGCGGGCAACGCGCCCCCAGGCACTTTCCGGATCCAGGCTGGATGCCTCCTGGAAGGCCTTTTGGGAGCCTGGCAAATCTCCCTTTCTTTGCAGGATATCTCCAATCCGCATGTGCGCCAATGCCTGAACTTCCTTGTTGGTGGATTCTGTGGCGACACGATTGAAAGCGGGCAGGGATTTATCGTCTCCCTGCCAATCCTGGAGAATGGTGGCATACCAGTAGTAGTCACGACCGTCCCGGACGGGTTTTTCAAACAGGAGTTTTTCCAGGGTGCCTACGGCCTGCGGGAAGCGGCCGCGGGCTGTCGCGGCCATGGCCAGCAGGCGGAGGCGGCGCTCTTTTTCATCCGGATTGAAGACCGATTCCGGGAGGTTCTCCAGGAGGTTCATGATGTCGTTCCACTGCTCCTTTTTGGCCAGACGCCCGGCTTCGGCGAGGACCACACGGGCGGCGGGCGGGGAGATCTTTCGGGTGGCGCCGCCATCGGCTTCGGTGGCGGCGGCGGCTTCGGGGGCCTGCTTCATCGAACGAAGAAGCTGCGTGAATTCGGCGGCCTCGGGCAGTTTGTTGGCATTGAGCAGGGGGGGAACCCGCTCGGGGAGACCAATGCGCAACAGCGCTTCGGCCAGGAGGACGCGGGGGCGATCAAAATCGGCTTTCTGGCTCCAGTCGGAGCCGAAGGACTCCGCCAGGGCGACGGCCTGTTCCGGGCGACCGGACTCCACGGCCTCGGTCATGCCTGTTTCCAGGATGTTTTTTTTGAGAATGTTGACGCGATTGACGATGGCCCCCCGTGACGAGAGAACCAACAGATGGTTGAGCCTGGCCATCGCTTCGTGAAAGCGTTTGGCTTCGCCGAGAAGGAGCGCCTGCGAAAACTGCGCCTCCGAGGTGGCACCGGCGAGGGGTTTTTCGGCGATGATGGCGTCGAGATCCTTCAGACGCTCCTCGAGAGGACGTTTTTCATCGAGGCGGATTTTGTAGATGCGTTGCCAGTACATGGCCTGGGACTTGGGAAACTGCAAAGCCAGGCGCTGGAAGGTCTGCTCCGACTCCTTGATCTTGCCCATTCTGCGGTTGATGTCGCCGATGCGCAGCAAGGCCCACGGGGCACGGGAGGGATCCCTGGGATAGTTGTCCAGGAAGCGGATGTACATATTGTAGGCTTGGGGAAAACGACCGCTGTTGAAATAGATATCGGCCATCTCCTGGAGGGTGCCGGGCCGGTTGGCCAGGAGCGCGGAGAGTTCCGGGGAGAGGCCGTCGAGGATGGTGGCAGCCTGATCGCCATGGGCCTGCCGCGAAGCCAGACGGGCCAGAAGGAAATAGGCCTCCGCCTTGTTTTTGTCGGGCAGGGGTTCCATGGTCAGGATGGAGCGCAGGGCCTTGTCGGCATCGTCCCAACGCTCCATCTCCATGTAGGTGCGTCCCCGCTCCAGGAGTACTTCGGGATCGTTTTTGGGCAGGTTGGGGTCGAACATGATGGCTGCCGCGTTCTGATACTGCTCGGCATTGTTGAACGAGCGCAGCTGTTGCAGACGCAGCCTGGCGTATTGTTTCGTGTTGGGGTGCCTGGCAAAAATTTCGTCGAGCTCATCCAGGACGGTCCCCGGTTGCCGTTCGATGCGATTGCCCAGGGAGAGCTTATAAAGATCGATGACCTCCCGGTTGGGTGTCTTGGGAAAGGTCTCCACGAGACTGTTCAGATAGGCCCTGGCCTGGGCGAAGTTTTGTTGCCGTTCGCTCTCTTTGGCCTTGTCGAAAAAATAGGCTTCGTCAACCGGGGTTCTGGACAGGGTGACCTTGTCGGGGGGGTTGTCGAAAATGGGGTTGGTGAGTCGATTCAGGGGGATGACGATGCCTTTGGCCAGGGCATCCATGCGGGTGGTGAAGAGTTTTTGCGCTTCGGCCTCGCGGGTGGGGATGACCATCTGTTTGGCCTCTTCCCCCGGTTTCAAGGTGCTGGTTTCACGACCGCTGGGGCCTTTTTCCCGAATCTCCACCACAAACAGGCCCGCCTGCGGCTCCGCATAGAAAAAGGCCTGTCCGGCAGCCTTGTGCAAGGACAACTCCATTTCGACGTGTTTGGCAAAGGGGTAGTCGAGGAGGCGTTCGATCAGGCCGCCGGGTGCCGGAGGCTGCCAACTCGGGGCTTCGGAGGCTCCGGTCCAGACCAGTTTCAGGACACCGGCGCCGTAGTCGATGGTGGGGTGCACCTGGACCGGACCCGTCACGGAAAAGACAGCCAGTGTTCCATCCCGGCCGGGCAGAATGCGCGCACCCAGAATGCGCACCGGGCCTGTGGTGATCGGGCTGACGGGCCGCTCGATGCCGAGACGGTAGACCGGCGGCTGGTTGGATGTGTTGGCCTGATTGTCGGGTGGTGGCTGGACCCGGCCATAAAAATCCAGCAGCGGTTCTTTCAGGAAGAGGGTCAGGTAGAGCCCCATCTCACCATCGAGGATCTCTTCCAGCTTGATGCTCTCGACCAGATTGGCCTTGGCTATTTTCGCCTTGTCGTAGGGAATGCTCTTCTGGCCGGGGATGGTGACGCGCAGGGTTTTCGGATCCTGCAACTCCAGGACAGGCTCCTTTTGGCCAGCGAGCAGGGGAAACGAAAAAACATCCCTTTGCCCATTCTCTTCCAGGGCATGGACGAGGGCGGCATCGGCCCGGCCGGGCATGCAGCCGATCAGCCAAAACAGCAGGATCAGCAGGGGCGGCAGGCGGGCATCCCTATTTTTTTTCCAAGCGTTCAAGGCCTTTCTTCTTGATTTTTTCCACCAGGGTGGTGCGGTTGAGATTGAGCAGGCGGGCGGCCTTGTTTTTGTTCCAGCTGGTGCGATCCAGGGCGTTGAGGATAAGCTGATTCTCGTAGGCTTCCACTTCCCGGTTGAAGTCGGTGCCGCCGTTTTCCGCAAAGTCGGGGATGGTAAACTCCGAGGCAGGAATGGGTTGATCGTCATCGGCATCAATCTCCTGGTCCAACATGCGGACGGGGAGGTCTTCAAGCTGGACCTCTCCATCGCACAGGACGGTCAGCCGTTCGAGCAGATTTTGCATTTCGCGCACGTTGCCTTTCCAGGGATAACGGAGAAACAAGTGCTGGATTTCCGGAGTGAGAATCACCTTGCTGCGATTCTGGATGCGGGCAAACTGCTCGGCAAAGTGATCGACGAGCAGTGGAATATCTTCCGGGCGATTGCGCAGAGGGGGGACATGCAAGGGAACGACATTGAGACGGTAGAATAAATCTTCCCGAAAATTGCCCTTGGCAACCTCTTCTTCCAGGTTTTTGTTGGTCGCGGCGATGACGCGCACATTGACCGGGATGGGGGTGACCCCGCCAACCGGCTCGACGATTTTCTCTTGCAGAACCCGCAACATCTTGACCTGGAGTTTCGGACTCATGTCGCCGATTTCGTCCAGAAAGAGGGTGCCGTCTTTGGCGGATTCAAAGCGCCCCTTGCGGGTGAACGCGGCGCCGGTGAACGACCCCTTGACGTGGCCAAACAGCTCCGATTCCAGAAGATCCTCCGGAATGGCGCCGCAATTGACCGGGATCAGTGGGCCGGACTTGCGGTTCGAGCCTTCATGAATGGCCCGGGAGATCAACTCCTTGCCAGTGCCGCTCTCTCCTTGAATCAGCACTGTGGCGTCGGTGGCGGCGACTCTTTCGATGAGTTTGAAAAGCCGCCGCATGGACGGCGATTGTCCAATCATGCCGCTCACGTCTCCTCCTGACAGCGATAACGTCCCGCTGGAACCTTGGAAGCGATGGACGATTGCCCCGCAGGCAACCTGCCAAAAAAACAAAACATTGTCAAAAAACCGACGAAAATAGTATGCCAGAATCGGCCGGAACGACAAGCCCGACCAGGTGAGATGTCAAAAAAAAAACTCCTTGCATTGGCTGCCGGAACCAGAATGGTATGATGGGGCCACGGCAGGCTTCGCTTTCAGATAGAGACACACCATGACTGTCAAAAAATCCGCTCCAGGCAAGACGCAGCCGCGAACGATTTCATTGGGTCGGCTGATCCAACAGGCGGCAACACGTCTGCATCGCGCTGCTCTCTGCCATGCCAACGGTCTGCAGGATCCCTACATGGAGGCCGAATACCTCGCGTGTCACGCACTTTCCGTGCCATTCGAGACGGCAGAGGAGCACCACGGCATGCCCGTTTCACCGACAGGTCAAGAGGCGGTGAAGAGACTCCTCGACCTGCGCATCCATGAACGTCTGCCAGTCCCGTATATCACCCACGAGGCTTTTTTTGCCGGTCGGCGTTATTATGTGGACGAACGGGTGCTGATTCCCCGATCCTGCATCGAGAACCTCTTCGATGACCCGGACGGGTTTGGCGCCTGGTTGGATCCTCGACGGGTGCGACGGGTTTTGGATCTTTGCACGGGCAGTGGTTGTCTGGCGGTGGCCCTGGCGGAGATGTTTCCGCAGGCGGCGGTGGATGCTTCCGACATCTCTGTCGCTGCCCTGGAGGTGGCCCGAATCAATCGCGACCGTCTGGGGTGCGGAGAACGTATTCGTTTGCTGCAGGCGGATTTGTTTCAAAATCTGGAGCGGGAGTGTTACGATCTGATCGTGAGCAACCCTCCTTACGTGCCGCAGGCGACTTTTGCGGCCTTGCCGAGGGAGTATCACCATGAACCGGCAGTGGCGTTGCAGGGCGGGGATGACGGGTTGCGGCTGGTGGCGGCCATTCTTGACCAGGCAGCCGACCATCTGGCTCCTGGCGGGGTGCTGGTGTGCGAGGTGGGCGACGAGGTGGAAGAGATCATGAAAATTCATTGGCCCGAGTTGCCTGTGGAGTGGATATTTTTTCATTTTGGTGCCAGCGGGGCTTTTGCCGTCCGCCGGGAGATTCTGGCGTCATGGCGGGGGCAACGTGCGACGAGATGATGGTGTTTTCCTGGTGAACACCCGGACCTGTTGGAGGCGCACAAGGTTGTGCGAAGCGTGATGTTCGATATCGGATTGGGCAGGTTTCATCGCGATCACCCGGCCACGCGCCTGCTGATTTCCGTTTTGACCAACGGTGTCAAGTATGTCTTTGCCCGGGATGCGGTTCGACAAAAAGAGGTCGAACGCATCCTGAAGGAGTTGGCCAGAGGGGTCTCCGAAGAGGATTTGGAGCCGCGGTTTCTCGAACCGTTGCGCCTGGTTTCGCGCTGGCTGCGCGAAACCGCCGATGAATGGGCCAAAACCGAACGCTTCGGCAATGGTTCACAGCGCGAACTGGCTGATCTGGGAGAAACGGGACTCCCCCCCGACCTGACCCGACGCATGTTGCAGGGCATCGGTATTCTTGGGCAGGGTGAGACGTGGATCGCCTCTGGCACCCAGGAGTTGCTGCAACGACTGCGAGAGGTTGAAGATTCCGGGTTTGTTCAAGATCTGGCCCGGTTTTGCGATCGGGTCATCGAGGAGGGGGAGGGGTTGCAGCGAACCTGGTTGAAGGAGCGCGAGGTTTTTGTGACCCTGGTGGCAGAAGTGGCCGGCTACATCCATGACGTGCGTCGTCAGACCGGGGGGTTGGATCAAAAACTGGGCGGCTCCATCGAACGCCTCAAAGGGTCGCGCAGCGTGACCGATCTGATCGAACTGCGCGAAGTTCTGGTTCGCGAGGCCGAGTCTCTCAAGGCGCATACGCAGCAGGTCAATCAGCGACTCTTCGAAAGCCAGCGCCAGCTGCGCGAAACCCAGGATCTTCTGGTGCGGGTCTCCGGAGAGTTGGCCCAGACCAAGGTGGAGAGTCTGACCGATCGCCTGACAGGGATTCCCAATCGTCGGGCACTCGACCAATACCTGGAACGCGAGGTGGCACGCAGTGTGCGCCACGGCCTGCCTCTGTCGCTGCTCATGTTCGACCTGGATCACTTCAAGATGGTCAACGACAACCATGGTCACCCGGTGGGTGACAAGGTTTTGGCTACCGTGGCCGGGCGGACCATGAAACAATTACGGCAATCGGATTATCTGGCCCGCTTTGGCGGCGAAGAGTTTACCGTGATCCTGCCGGAAACCGATCTGGCCGCTGCCGTCAACACGGCGCAAAAGATTCGCCAGGAGGTGGCTTCCCTGCGTTTCAAGATTGGCAACCAGCACCTGCAAGTGACAGCCAGCTTCGGGGTGTGTACCCTGGCGATGTGCATGGCCGAACCCGGCATGGATGATCGTGACAACAAATCTGAACAGGGAGAGCAGGTGCCACAGTTGGCAGAACGGCTCGTGAACTGCGCGGATTTGGGACTCTATCGTGCCAAAAAGGGGGGACGCAACCGGGTGGAAACCGTCGCGATGGACGACAGGGAACTCGCGCCTGACTGCGCTGCGCAACCACCCGATCCCGAACAACCAACCGGAATTGACTGAGCATGGATTGACATCGGTCATGCGTATCACCAGGCCCATATCCGGCGGACTCCAGGACGATTTCCGCTACTGCGCAGATGTGGTGCGTGGGCACCCGGAAAATTTTCCGGTGGGGTCGTATCTGAGTCCGCGTCGGGTGCGGCCGTTTTTGCACGCGGTGTACGCCTTCGCCCGCATGGCGGATGATTTTGCCGATACCCCGGGACGGGAGATCGCCGAGCGTCTGCAACTCCTCGACGACTGGTCCAGGCGCCTGCAGCTGGCCGAGGCGGGCAAGCCGGATCACCCGGTTTTCAGGGCTTTGGCGCACACCTTTCAGGTGACGGGTCTGTCGGCCAGGCCCTTGTACGACCTTCTGGTCGCCTTTCGCCTGGATGTCACCAACAAACGCTACGACACGGTCGAACAGTTGGAGGATTATTGTCGCTACTCCGCCAATCCGGTCGGGCGTGTGGTTTTGCACTTCGCGGGGGTTGACCAGCCCGAGGGGTTGCACTGGTCGGATGCCATCTGCACGGCGTTGCAGTTGAC
Organism: Magnetococcales bacterium; assembly: GCA_015229045.1. The sequence goes on along the minus strand of JADGCJ010000074.1, from coordinate 5,855 downwards.
CAATCACTGGCAGGATCTGGGGCTCGACCCCTGGAAAGGACGCCCCCTCTACGTGCCCCGCGAAGAGATGGAGCGTTTTGGCGTCGATGAAAAATTGATCCTCGAGCGACGCTTTTCGCCGGCCGTCGGCAGCTTGATGCTCTACCTTGTGGAAGAGACGCGCCGTCTGTTTCTGGCCGGGGATCCCCTGGTGGATGTGCTGTCGTGGCCATTCAATCTCGAACTCGCCGTGATCTGCCAGGCGGGCATGGCGGTGTTGGACAAGATCGAACTGTCGGGGGGCAATTCGCTGCGCATCCGGCATCATCTGAACAATCGTGACCGGATGGGGTGTCTCATGCGGGCCATGCACCGGGTCATTTTATGACCCCGGCCCGCTATTGTCAGGAGGTGGTGCGTCGTTCAGGTTCTTCGTTTTATTACGCGCTGCTGCTCTGTCCGGAGGAGAGGCGGCGTGCCATGTATGCGCTGTACGCCTTTTGCCGGTCCGTGGACGATTGTGTCGACTGCTGCCAGGATTGGCATGTGGCAGGCATGCAGCTCGACTGGTGGCGCGACGAGATGACGCGCGCTTTTGCCGGGGTTCCCCAACACCCCATCGCCCGCGAGGTGGTGTGGGGACACGACCGCTTTGGTCTGGAACCTGCGCCGTTCTTCGCCATTCTGGACGGTATGGCCATGGATCTGGCAGGGCAGCGCTATCCCTCCCTGGTTGACCTGGAACCCTATTGTCACAGGGTGGCAGTCACCGTGGGTCAGGTGGCGTTGCGCCTGTTCGGTGTCGAGCAGTCGGCAAATACGGACCTTTTTGCCCATCACCTGGGCATGGCGCTGCAATTGACCAACATTGTCCGTGACGTGGCCGATGATGCCCGCCTGGGGCGGCTCTATCTCCCTCTGGACATGTTGCGGGAAGCGGGCATCGAGCCGGACATGGTGTTGGCGAGACGGTGGACGCCAGGCATGCAGGCGGTCCTGGAGCGGATGGCGGGTGTGGCCCTGGACCACTTTCAACGCGCCGACCGGCTGGCATCGGAGATCGGGCGTCGCCAGGTGCGCCCGGCACTGGCCATGGGTGCGGTCTATCGACACCACCTGGATCGCTTGCGCAGGCAGGACTTCAACGTCTTGGATCACCCAGTGATCCAGGGCACCCTGCCCAGAGTATGGATGACCTGGAAAACCTGGTTTCAGGAAGGGCTGTCGTCGTGAACGGTGCTGCCGGAGGAGTGCTCGGAGCGAGGATATCCGAGGTGGCGGCTTTGGCCCGGCAGGGGCTTGGCCATGAGCCGGACAATAGTGCTCTGTTGAATGTCGCGGCGATTTGTGCGGCACAGCTTGGCGATTCCGGGCAGGCCGAGGCTCTCTGGCGGCAGGCTCTGGTGTGTGATCCCGCTTTTGCCGATCTGCACAACAATCTGGGGGTGTTGCTCGACGAGCAGCGACGTTTCGACGAGGCCGAGTCGTTTTTTCGGGAGGCCTTGCGGTTACGACCGGAGTATGCGGAGGCTTACCTCAACCTGGGCAATGTATTGCGGGCGCGCAAGCGGTTGGTCGAGGCCGAAGAGGCTTACCGGAGCGCTCTGCGGCTGCGACCGGATTTTGTCGAGGCCTACAACAATCTGGGCACTCTCCTGCACGGGAGGGATCGCCTGACCGAGGCCGAGGCCGCTTTTCATGAGGCCCTGCGTTTGCGACCGGAATCGGTCGAGGCCTGCAACAATTATGGCAATCTACTCGACAAGCAAAACCGTTATGAAGAGGCCGAAGCGTTTTTTTGGCAGGCCCTGCGTCTCAATCCGGAGCAGGTCGTGGGCTACCTTAACCTGGGTAACCTGTTTGACAGGCAGAGTCGTCATCAGGAGGCGATGACAGTCTATCTGGAGGCCTTGCGCAGGCGTCCGCTCGATGCCGATGCCCTGTTTTTCTTGAGCCTCACGCTTTTGGCCCTGGGTCGTTATGCCGAAGGGTGGCCGCTTTATGAGAATCGCTACAATGTCGGCAAAAAAGAGCCGATTTTGTTGCTTCCCGAGTTGCCCTTTCCGCAGTGGCAGGGGGAGGATCTGACTGGCAAGAGCCTGCTGGTGCTGCATGAACAAGGCTATGGAGACGAGATGCAATTCTCACGTTTCTTGCCTGTACTCAAGGAGTTGGGCGTGTCCTGCATCACATTGGTCTGCAAGAAACCTTTGAAAGCATTATTGGCGTACGGGTTGGGTATCGACCGGATTCTGGCCCACGATGAGGTGGACATGAAAGCAGTACCCTCCCATGATGCCTGGACTCTCTTGCTCAGCATTCCTTTGCATCTTCGCATAACCTTGGACAACATTCCGGCCACTTTGCCCTACCTGCACCCTCCGGTTGAACGGATCTCTCTCTGGGCCACGGCGATACCTGACAAGGGGTGTCGTGTTGGTTTGGTATGGAAGGGTAATCCTGGTCATCTGAACGATCTCCAGCGATCTTTGTCCGGACTGGCGGTGTTGGCGCCGTTATGGTCGGTTGCGGGGGTGACATTTGTCAGTTTGCAGACGGGATCCGCAGCTGGTGAGGCAGCCGAGCATCCCACAGGGCAGCCTCTGGTGGATTTGGGGTCCATGGTGCAGGATTTTGCCGACACTGCGGCCATCGTGGCCCAACTTGATCTGGTCATTGGTGTCGATACGGCGGTTATCCATCTGGCTGGTGCCTTGGGCAAGCCGTGTTGGGTGATGTTGCCTGGCATCGGTACCGATTGGCGCTGGCTGGAAAAACGTTGTGACTCTCCCTGGTATCCCGACGTCATGCGTCTTTTTTGGCAGGAGGGTGGGCGGGACTGGTCGCCAGTGGTCGAGCAAATCAAGGGTGCCCTGCAGGAGTTTGTCACGGCGCGGGCAGAAGACCTCCACCCTGGATCCCCCGACCACTCTTGACAAGTCATTCCAATTTGCATTCGACGCGAGAACGAGGCAGCGAGGAGGAGGCGACGAGACAGTACGTGTTGGGTACGGCGAGGAGCCGACGACGAAGCTGACGAAGTTATCGCTATGAATGCGAATTGGAATCAATCGGGTTTGGAACGGACCATGGCTGATGTGGTGATCCTGGGTGGGGGTGCGGCAGGATTGGCGGCGGCGCTTTTTTTGCTGAAACAAGGGTGCCGTCCTCTGATTCTGGAAGCGGCCAGGATGCCGGGTGGTCGTGTGCGCTCTTTTTTCGATCGGCGGACGGGCGAAGAGTTGGACAACGGACCCCATCTGCTCCTGGGTGCCTGCCAGGAGTCGTTGGCCCTTCTGGAACAACTGGGAACCCATACGCATCTTTGGCAATCGGAACGGATGATCGTGCCTTTTTGGACCGAAAGAACGGGATGGTATCGTTTGGATTGTCCGGATTGGCCGGTGCCTTGGCATCTGTTGGCCGGGCTGTTGCGCATGCCGGGCATGACCTTCGGCGAACGATGGAAGCTTCTGACCCTGGGCAAATCTCTGGCTGAGGGTCCACTGCCTCCGCCTGGGCAGACGGTCACGCACTGGCTTCAGGAACACCGGCAAACCGCCCACCTGTTGCATTGTTTGTGGGGACCGTTGTGCCTGGCGATCATGAATGAACCGCCAGCCTCGGCGGATGCCGGTTTGTTGGTGTCCACGTTGCGGCGGATTCTGTTTGGCGGGCGGGGGGCGGGACGCCTCTACATTCCCCGTGTCCCGTTGTCTCGACTGCTGGCGGAACCCGCCCGGGAGTCCATCGTGCGGCAGGGAGGGGAGGTACGGTGTCAGACGCCGGTGCGGGGTCTGGAGATGCAGGGTGATCGGCTTGCTGCCATCGTCACGCATGCCGGGCGTTTGCATGTCCAGGGTCCGGTCATTTCTGCTTTGCCGCACCATGTCCTGACGCGACTGTTGCCGACCTGGAATCCGGGTTGGCGTGTCTCCCCGGCGTATGCGCCGATCGTGTCGATCCATATGCGTTGGACGATTCCGGGAGGGTTGCCTGTACCATGGGTGGGGCTTCCGGAGGGGGTTTGTCATTGGCTTTTCGATCACAACCTTCTGGCCGGTACGGCTGAAGGGCAACCAGCGCGTATCAGTGCCGTCATCAGTGGTGCTTATCGGGAGGTGCATGGGTCGACGGGAGAGTTGCTGGCCAAGGCGCGGCAAGAGGTGATGGCTTTGGTCCCGGATCTTGATCCAGCCAGAGAGATCAGCGGACGGGTCATACGCGAGTGGCGGGCCACCCTGGCTCCCTGGCCGGATATCGTCGCAGCGAGGCCGGGTGTCCTGACGCCCTGGCGTAACCTGTTTCTGGCCGGGGATTGGACTGATACGGGTTTGCCGGCGACGATTGAATCGGCGGTATGCAGTGGTCGGCGGGCGGCGCAGGAGGTGTTGAAATAAATGAAATTATTGAATTTTTTGTAACTATTCAGCACCCCAGTCAGAAAACAAAAAAAATTGGACAGAAAGACTCTATTGGGGCTCCGCCCCAAACCCCGCCAAGAGGAAGGGCACAGCCCTTCCCCTTGGATCCCTATCCCAGTCTTTCAATAGTTTTGTAACTATGGATCTATTTTTCTCTCTCTTCCTGCCAAATCAGCCGTGGATCGAACGTCCTGGCAGCAAACAAGGTGATCACCACCACGGCAGCGAAATAGAGAGCACCCTGACCAGGATGGATCGTTGCCACCTCGCCCAGATCAACGATGGCCACAAGAATGGAGATCATGAAAATATCAATCATGGACCAACGCCCGATCACCTCGATCAGCCGGTAAAGATGATTGCGCTCGTGACGACGTCTCCCCCAACCATGCTGAATGGAAAGCAAAAGCCCAGCCAGCACCAGAAGCTTCAAAATCGGCACCAGAATACTGGCGACAAACACCACCAGAGCCAAAGGCCACATGCCGCTTTCCACAAGATGAGCAACACCACTCAGAATGGTATCGGATTGCTCGTGTCCGAGGCGAACGACCGTCATGATGGGCAGAAGATTGGCCGGAATGTACAAAATGCCAGCCGTCATGACCAAAGCCCAGGTACGGGACAAAGACTCCGGTTTGCGACGCCCAAGAGAGGCACCACAGCGCCGACAATGCTTCTGGCAAGACTCCTGACCCAGACCACACTGGGGACACCTTTCCGGAAAATGGTTCCCCTGATCCTGTGGTAACCGGCTCCAAAGCAGGTCTGGATCGAGAAAAATTCTGGTGACCATCATGGCCAGCATGGATGCCGCAAGGCAGTATAGAGCCAGACCCGGGAGTATCGTTGCCATCTGTGCCAATTTGACAAAGGCCACCAGGACACCCAGCATGTAGACTTCCGTCATGCTCCAGGGGCCAAGAGCCAGAACCCAACGCCAGATGTGTGCCGCACCCCGCGGAATGCGACCCAGCCACAAAGGCCCCAGCACGTAAAGCAGACCTGCATGGTACAAGAGGGGTGCCACCATACTGGTCAACAACACAAGAGCAGCCAGGCCCCATGCCTCTTCGTGAAACAGAGTGATGACACCCGTTCCCAGGGTGATTTCACGTGTTTGACCGTTCAATTCCAGGGTCATGAAGGGCAGGACGACAGCCATGCCCAACAGGATCAGACTGGCCAGGGTCATCGCCAGCACACGCTCCACTCCTTGCGGATGAAAGTGGATCAACACCATGTTGCAACGCCGACAGCGCAAAGCGCGTGTCCGGGATGTCGGCGTCGGCAACCATTGCGACAAGTCGCACTCCGGGCAGGAGATCAGTCGGTTGTGTATCGGTGCGTGCATGCCCCTCTCTGACCATGGATAGTGATTCGGGGACCTGTCAAAACGGGGTCCAGCAACTGTCTTGGATGTCAAGTAGCCTTTGCTAGGGAGGGGTGCCA
>JADGCJ010000073.1 GCA_015229045.1 Magnetococcales bacterium | reverse complement strand
TGGCCAGTATTCTCCAAAACCTGTTGACCCGCCCCCTGCGGGTCCAGTAGCTGTTGACCCGCCTTAACTATCGAATAACGAAGGAATCTCGCTGGTCAACAGCCTGTTGACCCGTTTGATGCGCAGGATGGTTGGCTTGAAAACGGAAAAGGAGGTAAACTCGGGTACGAGATCATCTTCGGAAGGCCAGATCAACTCTTGGAGACATCCTTTTCAATGACCATCGAATCGACCTTCGATATCTCCTTGATCGCTTCCCTGGCATTGAAAGAGAAGCAGATTCAGCAGAACTACCGACCGATCATCGCCGTGCATAAGTGGTTTGCCCGCCGTCCTGGCACGCTATTCCGGGGGTTGTTGCTGGCAGAGTTTGGGGATCGCCCTCTGGCAAAGACGTTCTTCCGTGCCAACGATTTTTCAGGAAAGACCGTAGCTGACCCCTTCATGGGAGGCGGTACGCCATTGATCGAGGCCAACCGCGTCGGCTGTGACGTGATCGGTTGCGACATCAACCCCATGTCCTTTTGGATTGTCCGGGAAGAGATTGAGCATCTCGACCTTGCCGCTTACCGAATTGCCGCCGATGGTCTGATGGCCGATTTGGAACGCGAGGTTGGGGGACTGTACAACACCGACTGTCCTTTGTACGGAGAGCGCGATGTACCCGTGAAGTACTTCCTCTGGGTCAAGGTTCTTGACTGCGAACGGTGTGGCGGCACCTTCGACCTGTTCCCCGGCTACCTGCTGGCCGAGAACAAGCGACACCCTCGCAATGTTTTGGTCTGCCCTGGTTGCGGCGACTTGAACGAGGTGGTAGACCTCCGAAACCCCGGAAGATGCGGTGGGTGCGGCAGCGGACTGCGCAACGTCGGGCCTGCCAAACGCGGTCAGTGTTCCTGCCCTCATTGTGGTCACGCCAACAGCTACCCCAGACCGGGAGCGGAACCACCCGGACATCGGCTTTTCGCCATTGAATACCACAATCCCCACCAAAAAGAACGCCACCGGGGACGTTTCTTCAAAAAGCCGGACGCCAAGGATCTGGAGAAAGCCAAGCTGGCCGCATCCCGTTGGCAGGAGACAACCCCCAGATTTGTTCCCGAGGATATCATTCCCGCTGGAGACGAAACTGGTCGCTTGCACCGGTGGGGGTACGGACGCTATCGGGACATGTTCAACGAGCGCCAACTCCTGGGCTTGGAACTGAGCTGCCGCCTCATTGCCGGAATCGCCGACGAACGGGTACGACGCGCCCTGGCAACCAACCTCTCCGATCTGCTCCGTTACCAGAACATGTTGTGCCGATACGACACAATGGCATTAAAGTCATTGGATATTTTCTCTGTCCACGGTTTTCCGGTGGGTCTGGTGCAGTGCGAATCCAATCTGCTCGGCACCCTCAACGGCCACGGTGTGAACGTGGGCTCAGGAGGGTGGGCAAACATCGTGGAGAAATTCCTGAAGGCCAAGCGTTATTGCAGCGCACCCTTCGAGGTGGACCACCGGAACGGACGCAAGACCACCATCCCGATCCAGGGAGAGTGGATAGGCGAGCGCAACAACGGTGCTCGCCCACGCAGGGTGGAACTCCACCGTGCATCCTCGACAGATATGACGCTACCCACCGCCACTCTGGACGCAGTACTCACCGATCCGCCTTACTTCGGCAATGTCCAGTATGGGGAACTGATGGATTTCTGCCATGCTTGGCTGCGGCAGCTGGCCGACAGCGGATGTGTGGGGTTCGACCAGAAGACGGCGCTATCACCGCAGGAACTGACCGGCAATGTTTCCCAGGGACGAGGGTTTGAGCATTTCACCGAAGGGCTGTCCGCAGTTTACCGGCGCATGGCACAGGCGTTGAAACCTGGTGCGCCTCTGGCCTTCACTTACCATCACAACCGGATCGAGGCCTACCACGCGGTGGGGGTTGCCATCCTGGACGCTGGATTGACCTGCACCGCATCCCTGCCATGTCCGGCTGAAATGGGGGGATCGATCCACATCCGCGGAACTGGCTCGTCCATCGTCGATACGGTGTTTGTTTGCCGGGCCAACGGCCAAACCGACGCAACGCTCCTGTTCGGTGAGATTGACGTTCTTCTGCCCATTGTGATCAGGGAGTTGATTCAGCTACGCAAAGCGGGACTGAAGCCATCCGCCGGGGATGTCCGTTGCATCGTATTTGGTCATCTTACCCGTATGGCCATCTGGCGGTTGCGGCACACATGGAATCCCAACCTGACGACGCCGGAGAGGCTAGCGATCCTGGCCCAAACAGTGAATGGTTTCGGGGATAGCCAGGAAGCCATTAAACGGATTGTTGCTGGCATCGCTGCACCCGTTTGCGAAGAGGAACCGACGGCAGGACTGTTTGCCTGGAGGGAAACCCATGCCGTTCCCCTTTGAGGTACCCTTCGCGGAAATCCAGTCAGATCTGGACATCTACGTCGATGCGGTGTTCGGCAGTCTGCAATCCGAGTTCCTGACATTGCCGAAAGGGCCAGGATTCATCGATTATCCCGCGTTTGCCCAGGGCTACGAGGCCATCAAGCGCGCCACAGGAGGGTTCCGCCAGATATCCCCTGAGATTCTGCTTGAAGTGGTCCAGCAGACTCCTGTCTCCTTCATCGTGTTGCGGGCCATACTGGGATTTACGCCGCCGGAGTGGGCCTATGTGGCCATCCAACGGACGGGTATTGACGTGAGCCAGGGGGCGATTCGTACCCTGGACCGCAAGATCAGGATGGAACCGCTTACCGCCCTGAAATTGGGCAACAGCTTAACCAGTCAGCGGTTGCGTGCTCTGGTCGAAACGGCATGCCTTCTGCTCAGGGAAGGTGCCCCTTCGGTGGTGGAGGGCACCATGCACCGCCTGGAACAGGCAGACACCCGGAACGGCTTGGCCAGCATTCAGCCTCTCGCCGACATGGGGGTGCCCTACGCCATGCTGCTCTACGAACGCTTCCTGGGGCGGCCATTCGCAGGGCACCGGGACTCGGTAAGCGAACTGGTGGGCGATGTGTTGGAAAGTGCCATCGAGGGGGCTTTGGTCCGCGCCGGGGTCGGGTTCCGCAAGACCAAGCGAGCCGAACGCATGATCGGCTTCGACCAGGCCCCAGATTTCATCATACCCGACGAGTTCAATCCCCTGGTGGTTATCGAGGCCAAGATCACCGAGGACGACGGCACGGCACGGGACAAGGTGACCCGTGTCCAACATCTGGGTGCTTTGTCCATGCAAGGAAGAAACCAGGACCAGCCACCCAGGTTCGAGGTCATTGCCTGTGTGGCTGGCAGGGGATTCAAGGTGCGGCGGGAGGACATGAAAAAGCTGCTCCTGGCCACCCATGGCAAGGTTTTTACTCTCCAGAACCTCGACCGTCTGGTCGATTGTTCCCGGCTCGCGGAGTTTCGAACGAGATAATCAGTTGCGCAAACGAGAATGGTGCCTTGCCTGCTCACGGGATTATGGATTTTTTATGCCCCACTTTTCACGTTGCTCCTCCCATATCATGGGAAACGGCTTTCTCAGTTCACGCCACGTCATGACGTCAGGCTGGCGGTCATCCAGGATGGCTTCGATAATATCCGGCGCAAGCAGGGTCAAGCTCAACACCCTGGACGCATAGGAAAGGTCAAGCTTTTCCTGTTCCGCCAACGCACTGATGGAGGCGACCTTGCCGCTCTCCAGTAGTTTCAGCCAACGGTGCGCCTTGGCCACCAGCCTGGCCAGGGTGTCGTCCCTGGGCGGCAGTTCGGTCCCCTCCGGGGCGATGATCAGCTTGCGCCCGCCGCGCCGCTTCAGGCAGACGGGGATGGTGACGATGATCTCCTTGCCGTCCCGGCTCAATTCCGCCTTCATGCCGCTTCCTCCTCTTTCTGGTTCCAGAGATCGTTCAGTTCGCGGGCCAGGGTATCGAGGCCCTCGGCGCGCAGATGCACTTTCACCCCGCCCTTTTCCACCTCCACCCGGGCGATGAGCAGGTGTACCAGCCGCTGCTGCTCCACCGGAAAGAGTTCCTCCCACACCGGGTCGAGCCGCCGCAGGGCCAGCAAGGCTCCCATGACGTCACGGATCTCACCGATGCTCCAACTACGTTTTTCCATTTTGGTTCTCTCTGTTCACTTGGAAGTGAAAGGAAGAGCGCCCGGTCAGACATTGACCACTGTCCGTTCAGGCAAACCGAAAGAGGTTTTGTTGGAAGAGGATTTGATTGCCTCAGCCGCATCCATGAGACGAACCATCTCCTCCTGGGTGAAATCATTATGCTTCAAGTAACGAACAAGATGAACAACATCCGGTTGATCATGGAGATAATCGGTCACTTCCGGATCGGTGGAGGAGGAGAGGCGGAATAGCACGTCTGGATCAGCAGCCAGAATTTTTGCCAACGCCTTGATCACGTCAGGCCGGGGAGGTCGTTCCTTGCCGCGTTCGATCCGGCTGAGGTACGCTGGAGAAATGCCGATCTTCCCGGCTGTCTCCCGCAAGCCAAGATCCTGAGCAAGCCGCAATTCGCGGATGATGTCGCCAAAGTTTTTCATGGGAGCATGATATACGATTGTTTAGCGTAATGCAACACTAAAAAAGGATGGCTTCCTTGGACGAATCATGGTAGCCTTTAGTCTCCTATACGGCTGCGGTGAGTCCGGGATCTTGGTGTCCTGACGTTGGCTCCCTGGAGTGAACGTTTTGATAAACAATGAGATATTCAAGGTTCGTGACTTGGCTGCCCTGCTCAGGCTTGCAGAGAAAACCGTCTACGCCATGGCCCTGACAGGAATGAACTGCCCGCTTTCTAGGTCAGGGGGCAATGTCGGTTTGCCAAGCAGGATTTCGACTGATTGGATTGAGAACCAGAAACGGATGAGCCACGAAACGGACAAGGGAGAAGGCCAATGAACAGGACATCCCGGCGCAAGAGCCGGGTATGAGCGGGGAGGCGCAGCCAGAGCCGATGGAGGCCATCGCCAACGGTTTCATGCTGGATTACGTCTCCGACAGGCCGGTCAAAGAAACGTCAACGGTGTTGGTGCGTCAGCGCGTGGTGCGGGAGCTCATCCACGAATATGGATTTTCTCCCGAAGATATGGCCATCGATTTTCCCATGGGAGTACGCAAGAAAATCGATATCGCTATTTTTCATCACGATCAACCACACGCTCTGGAATACCTGGGGCGAGCGGTTCTGTGTTGTTCCGAACCCAGAACAGAGCGCAATGCCAGCCGAACTCGGGAGTTTGATCAAGCTGCCACCGACCTGGAAGATCTTGAGACCGTCATGCGGGGGATCAAGGCCATTCGTTATGGCTTCTGGACCAACGGTCTGGAGTCCTTTTTTCTTGAAAAGGACGATCAATCAAGCCGATTTGAGGTTCGTCTTGATCCCGTCGCTGATTGGCCTGCCGCCGAGGAGTCCCAGGGTATCCGCGATTTGCTTCCCGATGCCCATACCCGGGTGGCGGACAACGAGCAAGAGCGAACAGGAGACAGCAGGCCCCCTCTCTGCTCCCGAAGCAGTTGGCCACCTTACCCAAAGCGGCATGAATCGGTTTCTTCGGTGAACGGTTACAATCAACGAAAAAATCGGGGTTTTGCTTTAGTGGCTGTTCTTTGGGTGATTGTCGTTCTTTCATTGATTATGATGGCTTTTTCAGCAGATACCAGAATTGAAGTCAAGCTTGTTTATAATACAATTGAACATACCCAGATGATGGCTATAGCAGATGGCGGAATTGAAATTGCGATATATTCTTTGCTTAATTCAAATTCAAAAAACAGATGGTCACCTAATGGCGCCTTCCATGAAGTTAAAATGAAAAAAGGATATCTTCGGATCAATGTTCTGGATGAAGGAGGAAAAATAGACCTAAACATGGCATCGAAGGAGTTGCTGCAAAGATTTTTTTCTTCTCTTTATGCCGATTTAGAGATACCTCCATCTTTGGCTGATTCCATCATAGAATGGAGAGATAAAAATAATCTAAGGCAATTAAATCATGACGAAGATGCAGACTATCGTGAAGCTGGATTAGCCTATGGAGCAAAGCATGCTCCTTTTGAAAGTGTGGAAGAACTGCGACTTGTTCTGGGTATGACCGATGAGATTTATGCGGTCGTTCATCCTGCGGTTACTGTTTATTCTCAACAAGCAGAGCCAGACAAAAAAACAGCTCCTGTTCAAGTATTAAAAGCTCTATCAGATTTGAGTGAAACTGAGTTGAATAAAATATTGGCGGAACGAGAATTGTCAAAAGAATTTGACGAACATCCTTTGGAATCGAATATAGGTGTCTACAGGATTCAGTCAGAAGCAAAGAGCGAAACAGGCGTATCTTTTTTACGATATGCCGTTGTTCGGTTGACGGGCATCAAAGAAAATCCATTCTTGATTTATGAAATTGGTCGATCGAAAATTACAGAAGGAGTGCTTGACCCATCTTAGACAATCGAATAAAAGCAGTGGAGCGAACCATTGAGGTGGTTCGTTTCGCCGAGACCTCAACGGCGGTTCTTTCTGCGGTTGGCTTGCTGCATGGCCTTTTTTGCCTTGGTGTTGACCGTTATTTCGCCCCTTTCAATCGGCGAGTTCGTAAGCCGTGCTTCGCCCGCCGCTGGCCATTTTGCATAAAACTCCCAGCGCAATCAATTCATTGATACCGCTCAACGCCGTATCGGGCGAGCACTTGGCGATGGCTGCCCATTTACTGCTGGTGAGTTTCCCCTGGAAGCCATCCAACAGCCGGTTGAGCAACTTTACCTGCCGATCGTTCAATGGCAAGCTCGCTTAACGCTGCCAAAAACGCGATTTTACCAAGACGGCTCGAGCGTGTGCTGGACGCTCTCCACGGCTCGAAGTAACGCATCAAGGAACCATGCCAGCCAGTTGGTGACATCCATCGCGCCTTTCTGGGTCTGCTCCAGGATGTCGTAGTGGGCCTTGCGCTCACGTTGAACCTGCGCTGAGAGGCTGTAGAATCGTTGCGGACTGCCATCGGCGCGAGTCAGGAATAGATCGCCCACCGCCCGGGCCATGCGGCCATTGCCATCCTCAAAGGGATGCAACGTCACAAACCACAAATGCGCCAGCCCTGCTTTGATCACGGAGGGTTCGGGGGTGTCGGCATTCGTCCAGGCCAGAAAACTGGCGATCTCGATCTCCAGTCGCGCATCCGGTGGTGCCTCATTATGGACGAGTTGCCGATGAACCGGTTCCCTGCCTTCCCCTTGATCCATCCCCCACGATGGCCTCTCCGGGACTCCCCGAGATCGCCGGTCCGGGTCCCGGAAGCCTTCACCAAACCCGGGGAGAGAACTCCGGGTCGTTGGCCAGCCTGACGCCCTCACCGGACTGGACAATCACGAACAACCCCTCCTTCATGGCCAGACGATCCACATTCTCCTCGACGACGATTCCCGCCACCGCACCCATGACGTGTTTGTCGGCATACTGCGGAAAGAAGTCCTTGAATTCCGCCAGGCGCTCGACGTGCTCCCGAACGTCGTCGCGTTTCAGTTTGCTCTTGACCTCTACCAGGATCACCACCTCGCCATTGACCACCAGCAGGTCGATCTCCATATGCCGACCCCCGGGAAGTTTGCTGCGGACACGTTGGCTGACCTGCCGCACAGGAATGCCGCGTTCGGCAAACAGGGTCTCGCAGGCCGGGGCGACGATCCCCTCCACGAACTCTCCCCAACGGCTGCCCAACTGCCCGATCTGGCGGGAGACCTCCTTGACTACCCGGTCCGTCTCCTGGAACTTGCGATCCGTCTCCTTCATTTGCGCAGACGTCTCCTGGATCTTGCGGTCCGTCTCCTGGAATTTGCGGTCCAGTTCGGCGCTCCTCTCGCGGTTCTCGCGAACCATCTCTTTGAACGCACGGTCTGTTTCCTGAAACATCTTCCACACATCATCGAACGTCACGGCTTCGGACATGGCTCGGCCTCGCGTAGCAAGTCACCATTCGCCGGGCAGTATGACCGAGGTCCCGGTTCACTGGGAAGTGCGTTCTTCCTCCCTCACCACATTCGATTGCTGCCGATCCAAGGAACCATCAAAATCCGCTTTCCCTGACGAAGACCGCCACCACGGACTTCCATATCCTGGATAGGGGGCTCCTGGGAGCGCCCTCCATCAGGACCGTGCCCCGCAACAGCCGGTTCAGATTTCTCGGCGATTCTTCAGGTACCAGGACCACTCGATAGATCGAGGTCTCGGGAATCCACTCTTTCCGGTCTCCTTTGTGGGCTTGAAGATCTTGCTTTACGGGAATATCACCACCGAAGGAGGAGACAAGGTAGGGGTCGGACAGCTCCCTGGTCCCGACCGCATCGATTTTGGTCACACGGGCCCTGACCGGTGGCCAATCCAGGATTTCAGGATAGAAGATTCCTTCCGCGCCAACGGAAATCCGCCCCAAATCCGATTCCTCCACAAACGCCTCGAGAAACCACTCATTACGAACGACCAACTCCAGGAGCCACTCGTCCTGGCCGATCCAGTCGCCATTTTTCAGATGTTCGGATACGGCAATCACTTCACCGGAGAAAGGGGCGACAAGGGACATCTTCTCTTGTTCTCTCAGAATGCCGTGGTATTCCGTGAGACCGGTCTCCAGTTCCCTCTGTATTACCGGACTTTGGTCCAGCATCTGGGGGTCCATGCTTTGAAAGTCCCGTTGCCATTGAGAAATCTTGACCTCGTTCCTGCTTTGGGCCATTCGGTATTCCATCTCCGGCGAGGAAAGACGGAGCAATAGAGCCCCTTTCGGGACAATGTCACCGGTTTTTACTGTCAATGACTCTACCTGACCTGGCGCCGAGGAAAATATCCTTGCATGACGGCCAGTTTCCATAATGGCAGGAGCTTCTACCCTGGTCTTCCAGGGCATGGCCACAAAGACCAGCGAGGAGAAGATCACAAAGGCGGTGATTTTTGCGTTTAAGTTTTCTGTCATTTCTTTTCTGTTTTTGAACCAATAGGATAATTCCCGAATGATGGGCAAGGCAATGAACCAGCCAACCTCTACCACCATCAGAAACACTCCGGCAATCTTGAAGAAATAGTGGTAAACCAACAAAGCTATTCCCAAAAACAGAATAAACCGATACAGCCAGGTCGCATAGGCAAACAAAATCAGAAATCGCCGTCTGTCACGGGGCAGTGTCTCTGGACACGGTTGATCCATGCCCAGCAACAGACGACGCATCCACCACCGACCGAGAGCCGAGGAGCGCTCATGCAGATTTTCGATTTCCAGCCAATCCGAAAGGAGATAATACCCGTCGAACCGTAAAAACGGGCTGAGATTGAGGGCCAGGGTCATGATCCAGTTCGTGGTGGCGACAAACATGGCGATGCTGCGGGTTATGCCCCCCGGAGAAAAAATCCACACCAGCGTCGCCAGGACCGCCAGGATGACTTCCGCCAACATCCCAGCGGATCCGATGGCCAGACGCTGGCGTTTGGAGGGCAGTTTCGAGACCTCGCTGAGTTCCGTGAACAGGACCGGCCACATCACCAGAAAGGCCACCCCCATGGTGGGTACCCGGCAGCCGTAGTGACGGGCGGCGTAGGCGTGCCCGAACTCGTGGACTATCTTGATCGCCGATAAAGTTATGGCGAAAAATGCCGCTCCTTGCCAAGAAAAAAGATAAGAGAATGTCGAAAAAAAGGCATCCCACTGGCGGGCGACCAGATACAGACCGAAAAGAGCCAGGAAACTGATTGCCGCCAGGAACCGTTCCGAGAACATCCAATCGACGAAGGGCAACGTCCTGACCAAAAAGCGATCCGGTCGGATCAGCGGGATGCGGAAGAAAAGGTAGGAGTGCAGGAGAGTCTTGGTCCAGTGTTGCGTCAGGCTGACGGATTGGGCGCGCAAACGGTCGAAGCCTTCATCACCCACGGCATTCACCAGGCTGTTGACCGTCAAATATCGAAGAAAGGCCGTGACCTGTTCCGGGTCGGTGGTCAGGGGGGTTTCGGCTTCGATGCTGGTGACGATCGCCTCCATCTCGCGCAGTTCCAGCCGCTTCAAGATTTCAAATTCCAACCAGCCGATGCGGAAAAAACGGTTTCTGGACGGATCGTGAAGTGTCCAGGTAGGTTCTCCCTTGAAGGAACGCGGTCCCGGATAAGAGATGATATCCTTCCGCAAGGTCGGGAACTGGACTGGTTGAGCCTTGGTGTTGTCGGCTGTTGGATCCACGGATCACACGCCCAGGGCCTGCCTCAACGCCGCCAGGGGGCGCCGGAACAGATAATAGAACAGGGTAACCCTCTCACCGTAAATCTTGGCCGTCCCCTGCAGCCCGATACGGGGAGGTTCTTTCTCCCCGTCATTGAATCTGGCCTTGAGACGATAGGCCAGCACACTTTCGGCGGTCACGGTGGGGTTGTAGCTCGCGAAGTACAACGTCGCCGGAACAGGGTGTTCCGGATCAATGCTCAAAAAAAGCGCAACCTCCGCCCCCGGGTCGAGGGAGATGGCGTCCTTCGCAGGCAATTGAATGGCCAATTCGGTTTGCCGTGGATCCGCGATCATCAGGATTTTCTCCCCTACGACGACAGGACGCCCAAGCCACTCGTTGACATCCTCGAACACGGCAAGGCCATCCCGTGGGGCACGGATGAGAATTTTGGCCAACATCTGCTGCAAATAGGCCACTTCGGCGGACTGTTTCTCCAACTGACCCTTGAAAAGTTCCAGTTCGGTCTGACTTTTCTTGTCGGAGACGGCCTGTTGCGCTGCCCGGCGATATTTCGCTTCGGCGATCCCCAACGTTTTCCTGGCCACTTCCAGGCGATTTCTCAGGGTCACATCGTCCAGATTCAAGAGAGGTTGTCCGGACCGAACCGGTTCATTGGGCTGGACCCGGAATTGATCCACCACCCCCTCCAGAGGGGCGCGGACAATGGTGGGATCACTGGCTACCACCTCCGCCGGCGCCAACGCCGACTGCCGAACCGGCAACCCCATCGAGGCCATGAGCATCAGGGTCAGCAAGAGTTTTACCCGCTGTCGCGGTCTCCACGCCAAAAGACGCGAGATCCCCTCTCTTTTTCTCCGAGAGACCGCGTTCAGGACGTAGGCATAGCTTTCGGAAACGTGGGCCAGCACCTGTCGTTCCGACTCTGTCCACTCCTCATCCCGAACCAGAACGAACCCACCCAAACCTTGACCAGCGGGGGTGACCAACGGCGACCAGAGAGCGTGGACGGGGAACCACTCCTCCCATTCACGGCGTTCCGATTCGGGAAGATCGTCGGCGACAAAAGTATGCAGGCGGGAAGCGCGTTCACCGCTGGACGCGATATGCCGCAACACCCTGGTCAACCAGACCACGAAAGGGGCCAGGGGGTCCGGATCCACCAATCCCGAAAGCGCCTCGATGCGACCGCGCGGCTCCTCCGAGGTCAACCACAAAGCAGCCTGGTGGTAGGGAACGAGGGTATGGGTCTCGTTCACGATCAGGAAGCCAACCTCCCGGGAGTTGGCCGCCATGCGGGCTTTTTTTTCGATATGAAGCAGAACGTTGAGTTTTTGCAGGATCTTTTCAACGGGCAGGGAAGGTGACATTGCCGCTCATGCCGGGGAGAAGTTCAGGGAAATTCCCTTTGATACGTCCGATCACCTTGAAGTTTTGACCGACGGGATTGATCTCGGCGCCGAGCAACGTCGTTTCGGCGGGGTAATCCTTTTTGGTTTCGTCGACATGCACTGTGAAACCAACCCCGCGTTTGAGCCACTCGCCCCAGAGTGATGGGACGATCAGCTCCATTTCAAGCTCGCTGCCGTCCACGATCTTCATCAACGGCTTGCCACTGCCGATGAACTCGTGGGCATGTACGTGCAATTCCGCCACCCGCCCCGGGAACGGGGCCGCGACGACGCACTTCCTCATCCTGACTTCCCGGATGGAGACCTCGGCCCGCGCCCTGTCCACCGTGGCTTCGGAGATTTCGACCTCCAGGCTGCCGATGGACTGCATCTCCGACATCCGCTGCTTGGCCTGGTGTTTCTTTTCCTCGATCTTGAGTTCGGCCTGGACTTTCCTCAGCCAGGCTGCATCCTCGGTGCATTCGAACTCGACCAACGTCTGCCCTTGTTTGAACGACTCCCCCTCCCGAAAGGGAAGCGATCTGATTTTGCCATCCAATCCTGCCGACAATACCGCCTGTCGGCGAGGGGTCAGTTGGGCCCGGATCTCCACCTTGGCGGAAAGGACGCCCCCAGCCGATTCCTCGGCCTGCGGAGAATGGCCTGGAACAAGGGCAAGGAAACCGATGACGGCCCATGTCATCAACCGTTTACCATGAAAGAGCGCCAGGAAAGATCCCATCTTCAACGAGTCCCTAATCTGACTGGATGTTCCGGAAAATCCTCGGATGACCATGGCCGGCATTACATGACCGGCGGCGCCGGGGGAGTCTTCTCCTCGACGGGATCGATGGTCGCGACCTCGCCCTTGTCCGCTCCTGTCCTCCACTTGTCCAGATTTTCTTCGAGGGCTTTCGTGAGCGTGGCCAAGTCATGCCCCTCCACGGTCTGCGGCAGAGGATCCACGCCCACCGTGACCTGGATCAGCCCCACGGCATTCTGCAGCAGGGCAAAGGTCTGATCGCGCTGCATCCGGGTTGCCAATGCCTGCACCGACCCCCGTATGCGATCCAGTTGCCCCACAAGATTGGCCTGCTGCTGATTGAGGGCGAGTTTGAGAAGACTCTGATCGATACGATCGAGCCCATCCAGAAGCTTCATCTGCTCGACCATGGAGAGATAATTCCAGTAGGCGATATGCACCTGGCTCAAGGCCGCCGTACTCAGGGCGATACGGCGGGTCTTCGTGACGGTTTCCTGGGCCTCGGCGAAGCGCAGCTGCTGGGGGGCGCTGAACAGGGTGAGGAGGTTCCAGGTCAATCGGGAGCTGACGGACAGCCAGTTCTGATTGACCAGGTAGGAATTGCCGTCGTAGTTCCACCCGCCACCGACCTCCAGGCCAGGAAACATCCGGGCAATGGCCTTCTTCGTCTCCGCGACGCTGACGCGCTCCTGGTAGTTCTCCTCCTTGAGTTCCGGAAGATTCGTCAACGCCATCCGCTCCATTTCCTCGACGGAGAGCCCGACCTTGGGAATATCGCGGGCCTCGCCGCCACCGACCTCCAGCCGATAGTGCGTCCCGGGTTCCAGGTTCATCAAGTCGGCCAGCTCCATGCGGGAGCGGACCAGCTCCGCCTGAACCGTTTTCAGCTGCCGGACGATCTCGATCAATGCCCGCTGATATTGCATCGCCTCCATCGGCGTCGGCAGCCCTTCCTTCTCCAGCGTCTTCGAATTCTCCAGGGCCACCTCGGCTTCACGCAACAGAGGGCCGATCTGGGTCTCCAATCCCTGGGCGCTGACCGCTTTCCAGAAGGCGAACCTGACGTCCCGCATCAGGTTATGGATGACCTTGCGCCGCCGTTCCGCCGCGATCAACGCCCGGTCGGCCTCCTGTTTGGCCTGGAAATAACTCACGCCGAAATCCAGAATGTTCCAGCTCATGATCAGATTGCCGTCCAGCCGGGAACGATCCGAAGAGGTGGAGGCCTCGAGCGAGCCCGTACCGACCGACGAGGTCAGGTTGGAACGATCCTGAAACCCGGCCGAAGCCGCCAGGCGCGGCAGCATCGCCATCTCGGAGAGGTCCAACTGTTTCTGCGACAGGGCCTCTTCCATCGACCGGAGCCGGTGGTTCAGGTTGTACTTGATGGCCCGCGCCATGGCCTCCGGGAGAGATATCGGCCTGGAAACGGGCTCCTGTCTCTGGAACATCACCTCACGATCCCTGGCGACCAGGGCGGCTTTCTCTTCCTCCGTGATCGGATCGGGGCGAATGGCACAGCCGGCCACCATCACCACCGAGAAAAGGAGCAGGCCTGCCTTCATGATCGACTTGTCAACAAGATCCATTGTCACTTCCGGCGATCCTCTTCATTGGAATCAGGCGACTTCCTTCATGGCGATCTCTCTCAACGCCCCAAACAGATCGGGCAGTTCCGTCTGGAAGCCGGAAGGATCGATGCCGTGGAGATAAGCGACCCTTACGCCCCTCGCCAGATCCCTGGGTGTGAGGGAGGCGCTGTTCTTGTTGGGCTTGGCCTTGTTCGGTTTGGCGCCATCCTTGCCGTCGCCGGACTTCTCTCCCTCCTTGGTGTTGCCGCCCCCTTCGCCTTGTTTCGCTCCTTCCGTGGCGTCGCCCCCTTCACCCTGCTCCGCGCCGCCCTCTGTGGCGTCGCCCCCTTCACCCTGTTTCGCTCCCTCTGCGGCGTCACCCTCTTCACCTTCATTCGTATCCTCGGAGCCGCCCTCCTTCACCTCCCCCTCCGATTTTCCATCGGATTTCTCGCCGGCACCGGTCTCGGAACCTTCCGCTCTGGTCCCCTGACCGGAACTTCCCTGGGATTGCCCGGAGTCGCCTTCGTTGCCGGAGCTCTGACCGGAACCCGCTGCGCCTCCAGCACCCGCCTCGGCGCCAGCTCCTCCAGCGGCCCCGCCGCCGCTGCCACTACCGACATTGTCGCCACCCGTCGAGGCCTGGCCACCGCTCTGTCCCGGACCGGATTCAAGCTGGTTGGCCGAGGTCCCGCCTTGTCCAGGCCCGACAGGCCCTCCCTGACCAACCCCCAATCCCTGGCCACCGCCTGCGTTGCCGCCACCCTGACCGCTGCCCGCGTCGACCTGACTCCCGGTCGATCCACCCTGACCAGCCCCAGGCCCGGAACCACCGCCAGAACCACCGGCACTTCCTCCGCCCAAGCCGCCGCCGAGGTTGCCGCCAAGACCACCGGAACTCCCGCCACCACCGAAGTTACCGCCCAGACCGCCGGAACTCCCGCCGCCAAAGCTGCCGCCGAGGCCACCGGAACTCCCACTACCCATCCCACCGCCAAGGCCTCCACCTATCCCACCCCCAAGGCCTCCACCTATCCC
>JADGCJ010000072.1 GCA_015229045.1 Magnetococcales bacterium | reverse complement strand
GGACAGAGTCCTGGTGGGGTTTGGGGCGAAGCCCCAATAAAATCTTTCATGCCAACATTTTTTTTGCGTAGACGCAGTTTAAACGCGATTGCCCTGTGATGCCCCGCCTGGCCGGGATCGTCATACCCGCACAATGACCGATTCTGTTCCCACCGGGCCAGATCGGAAAGTGACGCCCAATTCCGGCAGGAAATCGAGATAGGGTTTTGCCGCCGGAGGGAACAGCGCGTCGATGGAAGAGGGGTTGCCATCGAAGCCCTGGTCGCGGTAAAGGGTCACCCGATGCTGACATCCGGCCAACCCGACCGCCAGGCGCAACGATTCGACCGCTTCTGGCGTGGCAAGGTCGTCTCCCAGCAGGATGGCCACCCGTTTGGGGCCGATCTCTCCGGGATGGGTGGGCCAGTTGACAAGGGGCAACGAAATTGTCAGACGGCTCTCGCGTACCAGACGACCCAGGTTGGCCAGCCCCCCCACAGTCAGACCCGGCAGGGCGGGGGGCCACACGCCCTGACTTTGCAGGAAGGCCGCCGCACACACCACACGCCCGGCATCAGGCCAGGGCAGGGGGGTCAAGGCCAAAGCACTTCCCGCGCCGGTAAAAAACAGGTATACCCCTCGGGCAGCGGGTTGTTGGTTGGCCAGTCGGTTGGCCAGCTCTGCCCAGGTGGTGGCAGGTATCTCATGCCGGGTGATGACAAGGGTGACCATCGATGAACAATCCATGTGTGAGATAGCACCAGTCCGTCATTGGCAACTGGATGATTTTGCTTATGCCTTGCCCCGGGAGCTGATCGCCCAGGCCCCCGCCGAGCCGCGTGATGCCGCACGTCTCCTGGTCAGCCATCCGCAGGGTCTGGAAGAGCGCGTTTTCCGTGACCTCGATACCTGTCTGCGACCGGGTGACCTTCTGGTGCAGAACGACACCCGGGTGTTGCCGGCGCGCCTTGTGGGGCAGCGTGCCTCCGGTGGGCGCGTGGAGATTCTGCTTCTGCGTCCCGCCGAGGCTTCCGGGGAGTGGCAGGCGCTGCTCGGCGCCAACAAGCCGATCCGCGACGGCTGGCGCATCACGATCGCTCCCGACTTCCAGGTGGAGGTTCTGCAACGTTTGCCGACCTGCTTCCGGGTGCGTCTGGAGACGCCGGACGACATCATGCTGGCCCTCGCCCGGCACGGTCAGATGCCTCTGCCGCCCTACATCGCCTCGGCTGGTCAGGAGATTGACCGGCAACGTTACCAGACGCTCTTTGCCAGCCAGGCCGGGGCGGTGGCTGCCCCGACGGCGGGTCTGCATTTTACCTTGTCTCTCCTCGAACGTCTGGAAAAATCCGGTGTGGGTGTCGTTCGGCTCACCTTGCATGTGGGTCCAGGCACGTTTCAGCCGGTCCGGGTCAGCGATCTGCGTCGGCATGTCATGCACCGGGAGTGGTGCCGGTTGACACCGGCTGTTGCCGAGCGCATCAACGCCACGCGGGCTGCCGGTGGCCGGGTGGTCGCCGTCGGCACCACCGTCGTGCGCACTCTGGAAAGCGCGGTGGATGACCAGGGCCGGGTCCACCCCTTGACCGGCGAGACCGATCTTTTCATCCTGCCAGGCTTTCGTTTTCGGGTCGTCGATGCCATGATCACCAACTTTCATCTGCCCCGTTCCACCCTGCTCATGCTGGTGGCTGCCTTCATCGGCAAATCGCGCCTGGATCACCTCTATGCCCATGCCATCCGCCGGGGGTACCGATTTTATTCGTATGGCGATGCCTGCCTGCTCTTCCCGGAGTTGACGACCCGCCCATGACCTCTTTTCGCTTTGAACTCCTGCATACCGATCCTGTGGGTGCCCGGCGTGGTCGCCTGACCACGGCGCGTGGTGTGGTCGAGACCCCGGTTTTCATGCCTGTGGGGACTCTGGCGGCTGTCAAGACCGTCGATCCGGCGGCCTTGACGGCCATGCAGGTGCAGATCATCCTGGCCAACACCTACCACCTGTTTTTGCGTCCTGGTCATGAGGTCGTGGCCCGACTGGGTGGATTGCATCGTTTCATGGGGTGGTCCGGCCCCATTTTGACTGATTCCGGGGGCTTTCAGGTCTTCAGCCTGGGTGCCTTGCGCACCATTGCCGAGGCGGGGGTCACTTTTCGATCGCATTTGGACGGATCGACCTGTTTTTTGTCGCCGGAGAGGGTCATGGCCATTCAGCAGTCCCTGGGCAGCGACATCATGATGCAGTTTGACGAATGTCCTCCCTATCCCGCCGAACGCGACTATGTGGCGCGCTCCATGGAGTTATCGCTGCGTTGGGGGGAACGTTGCCTGGCTGCGCGGTCACCGGAGGCTGCGCGCGGTGCCCTGTTCGGCATCGTGCAGGGCGGGGTGTATGCCGATCTGCGTCGTGCCTCTGCCGCTGCTCTGGTGGAGATGGATTTTGACGGCTACGCCGTGGGGGGGCTCTCGGTCGGGGAACCCAAGGCGTTGATGCTCGAGGTTCTGAGCTATCTGCCCGAGCTGCTGCCGGTGCAGCGACCGCGCTATTTGATGGGGGTTGGCAAGCCGGGGGATTTGGTCGCCGCCGTCGCCCGGGGGATTGACATGTTCGACTGCGTCATGCCCACCCGCAACGCCCGCAACGGGCAGCTCTTCGTCCACGATGGGGTGGTCAACATCAAGCAGGCCCGTTTTCGCGAGGATCCCAACCCCATCGACGCCGACTGTGGTTGCCAGGCCTGTCGGCAGCACAGTCGCGCCTATCTGCATCATCTGTTTCGCAACCACGAAATTCTCGGCTTGCGCCTGATGACTCAGCACAATCTTTTTTATTATACGGATTTGATGAGTCGCATGCGCACCGCCATCGCGACGGACAGCTTTGCGGCTTTTCAGGCTGGTTTTCACGGGGCGGGTTGACTGGAGAATCCGACAGAGACGAGTCTTTTGATGAAGGCGTGTGTATCAAACGCGATTGTGGTCATGGGAACCTGCTCCTTCCATCACACCTCAAACACCACCCCCTCCTGAGCCAACTGATAGTCAGGATCCCTGGGCTGGCGGGGGTGTCTCTCCATGGCCTCTTGGAACACCTTTTCGAGGGCGGCATCGGATCGTGTGGGTTCGTGGTGAGTAAAAAAGAGTTTTTTGGCGCCGCATTCGCGGGCCAGCGCGATGCTGGTGTCATAGGTTCCATGGCCCCAGCCTTTTTTGGTTTTGTACTCCTCCGGGGTGTAGCTGGTGTCGGCGATCAGGACATCCACATCGCGGATAAACTCAACGATGGCACGGTGCTTCCTGTCCAGGAGCGTTTGGTATTCGGCAAACTCCGCATCGCCCTCGTCGTAGATGTTGCTCATAGGTTCGTGGTCGCCGGTAAAAAAGAGGGACTTGCCACCGCAGTCCACCCGATAGCCAAAATTGAGTACCGGATGGTTCATGAAAATATTGATCACCTTGGCCTCTCCCACCTGGATGGCCTGCCGCTCCCGAAGGGTGACGTAGTGCATGTTGGCCTGGAGTTCCGCCTCCCGGACCGGAAAGTAGCAATAGTCCATCTGCCGGGACAAAACCTCCCGCAGGTCGCCATTGCGGATGGGATCGAAGGCTCCGTGCAGGTGGATCGTGTTGCCGGGTATGAAGGTTGGTATGAAAAAGGGGAGACCCTGGATGTGATCCCAGTGCGTATGGGTGACAAAAACATGACAGGTCAAGGGGAGTTCCTTGAACAGGGTATGGGAGAGGGGAAAAATGCCTGTCCCGGCATCCAGGATGATCAGCTCGTTATTGTCGGTACGGATTTCAATGCATGTGGTGTTTCCCCCATACTTGATGGTGTGGGGACCGGGACAGGCAATGGAACCACGTACACCCCAAAAACGGAATTTCAAGGCTACCCTCCCAGACGATTACAGACGGACGAAAAGTTGTACCTTGCGCAGCTCTTCTTTCAGGTTTTCCAGGGATTGCATCAGGGCATCCGCATCCATGCCGAAACGCTGCAAGAGGGCAGGGGAGAAGGGGGCTGGACGGGGATTGCCTGCGTCGCCAAACTGCAACAGCTTGGTGATGCTGTTGGCAGCCTGGACGCAATGGAGTATGGGGGAGTCGGGCGCCGTGTCATGGGGATCGTGATGGCAGCGGATGGCCGTGACCAATCCGGATGGCAGATGCCATTTTTCGCCGAGCAGAGAGGCAACCTCGGTGTGGTCTGCCCCGATCCATTTTTTTTCGGCCTGGTGCAGGGGTATTCCCTCGACTCTGGCGCTGATCAGGGCCTCCTGAAACTCCCCCGGCATGAATTGGGAAAAGAGCAGCTTGCCAAAGTCGTGCAGCAGACCGGCCACAAAACACTCGGTCACCTCCCGGTTTGACAGGTCAAGCCTGCGGGCCAGGAGCCTGGCCACGGTTCCCACGCCTACGGCGTGGAGTAAAAACTGGCCGGTATGCAGCCCTCCGTGGTCCAGTTGAGGCAACATTCCCCGCGCAGCCACGCTCAACGCAATATTCTTGATGGTGTTCATGCTCAGGGAGACCACCGCCTGACTGATCGAGGCCACCTGGTCTGGCAGTCCAAAATAGGCCGAGTTGACCATCTTGAGAACTTTGAGGGTCATGACCGGATCATGATTAATGATACGGATCAGCTCTTTGTGGCTGTAATTCAGATCCGAGGTCAATTGCAGGACGCGATGCACACTTCTTGGAAAGGCGGGCATCTTGTCCACCATCTTGACCAACTTTTGATGCAATTCTCCCATGATGGCATACAACCGAGCAGAGACCCGCAGCCCGTGGGACAAACAGGGCAAGCGTTGATGTTAATGACGAACTCTCCGGACAAGTTACCCGGCAACTCCTCCCGGGTACAGTGCTTTTTTATCGTTCGTGGTGAAAACAGAAGACGGCACCTCTCCGGCATCCACGCTGCGCGACATTCACCAGGATGCACAACGCACGGATGGATAAGCCAGATTTGTGCCACTTTTTCTGCAAGGGTGCAGAGATGGTGTTGACGGGGGGCAACGATTTGTTATGCCAAGGGCGGAGAATATCTTTGCACAAACGGGGGGGATTAACGCAGCGGTTTGGCGTACAATCGGCGGCGTCGGTTTCAATGCCCGGAGAAAATCCTGAACATGGCAAACATGGCGGTGATGATGAGAGCGGACTGGGCGACAAACATGGCGGCAACCCATTTGACCAGACGATTTTCAGCCTCGACAAGATCGCGTTTTGTTGCCAGTTCATCCAGGCGTGCATCTGTTACCATTTTGAGAGCGTGAGTGATGCCTTTGGCCATCTCTTCCGTCAGACCGGCTGACCGCAAGGTTTCTACCACTTTCAGCGTATCAAACGTGACTGTTACCATAATCCACTCCTCCTGATCGTGAGCGTCGCTGCACTCTACCTCTTTTCAGCCAAAGTTTACATGGATCTTTCTTATGACACTTTTGTTGCGCTTTCTTCTGATTCACCTGTTGCTGACCGGGCCTGTGTTGGCTGCATCCTCTGCCGCGTTGCCGGAGGGGGATCCCTCCTGCCGCGCTGCGCCGGTCCAGATCGCCTTCACGCCCCGGCCCAAAGCCGAACTGCTGGAACAAATCCTCAAGATGGACGAACCGACCATGCAGATGCGTGGCAGGCTCGTCATCCACTCTCTTGCGCCGGTGCAGGTGGAGTTGCGCCTCGACTCTTTTCAGGGCGATCCACAACGCATCGCCGAGCTGATCGCCCTCTGGACCCGCTCCCCGGCCCTCAGGGGGGTGCAGCTGCCCATCCATGATCTGCGCCTGGAGGGGGTGGTTGCCCGGTTGGCTGGCAAGGGAGTTGACATCCAGATTGACAAGGCAATCCTGCCGGAGGGCAAGCTGGAGACCATCCACCTGCGGCGCGATGGGGAGAATCGCTGGGATCTCACCGTGGCGGCAGGCAATCTCCAACGCATGCCGGGGGGTATCCCCGGTTTGCCTCCCTTGCGTGATGTGACGTTCGCAGCCTTGCAGGCGACGGGCAATCCGCAATGTCCGGGCCGGATCAGCCTGCCCTCCCTGGAAATCGAAGGCATTCAGGCCAGGGATTCCCTCCTGGAGGTGTTGAGTGTCACCCCGGGGCGGGAGGTGTGGCAGGCGTCGGCGACCCGGATCACCCTGCCCGCCATCCTCGACGACCAGCCCGTGGCGCCCGACTCGCTCCCTTTTCTGCTTCGGGAGACGCGCAACGTTCACCGGCTCCTGGCCCAATTTACCGGCGTGGTGCCGCCTGCCTCCAGCGAACCCCTGGTCATCGAGCAACTGGCCGTGCTGGCACAAAGGGATGACCCTTCCACCCAGCTCTCCGGCCTGCGCCTGAGCGCGGAAGGACTCCAGCTCCAGGGACGCGCCAGGGTGGTGCAACAAGCCTCGGCATGGGTCGTCGAGCCGGATGTGTGGCTCATGGGGGGAGAAAGTGGCCAGAAAGTGAAAAAGAACTTTAAAAAAAGGGTCCGTTTGGGCCAGAATCAGGAGTGATATCCCCGTTTCTCGTGCATGGATGGGAGTTGACCAGGTCATGACCCCTTGTCGTCAAAAACCGTGGCTGGCTGGTCCGATGCTCTCCCTGCTTTTGGTGACATGGGCAGGTTGTGTCACGCCTGTCCGCCAGGATGCCAGGATCTCCGTCCCTGCTCCTCGGGGCGAGCCAACCTCTCCCCGGGAGAGCTTTCGGACACTCCTCTCCCCCGAGGCGGGGAAGACGATCCCTTTTCCGCAGCGCATCGCCGTACCCCCCTTCCTGGACCACACCAGCCAGGAGTATCCCCTGACCCTGGTCCGGCAGCGCCTTGTCAACCAGGTGGCGCAGAAGAGTTATCAGGTCACTCCCTGGCCGGAAAGTGATGCCAAGCTGGCCGCAGCCGGGATCACGAATCCGGATGAGGCTGCGAGCCGAGACCCCGCCGAGTTGTGTCGCCTTCTGGGAGTGGATGGTCTGCTGCTGGGTGAGATCACGCACTATGCCCCCGGCGAGACGGAGATGCCGCCACGTCTGGGTGTACGTTTGCGCCTGCTCGATGCCGCCGGGCATCTTCTCTGGCTGACCGAGCGGCAGACCCGGACCCTGTCCGATGCCGAGCTTGTGGACCCGACGACGCCGTTGGGACGCATGGTGGCCCAGTCCCGGGCGACCCTCTCCAGCCGTGAGCGGGGTTTGCTCGAAGTTGCCGACAATCTTGGTGTCGGGGTGGCAGCCGAGATGCCCGAACCACCCCAACCTTCAGGTAAACCCCGACTGGCGATCCGGCATGTGGCGCACGATGGTGTGGGGCGTATCCTCAGGAATGGTGACATTCTGAGTCTGCTTCTGGATGGTACGCCGGCCATGGCGGCCTCGGTCCGTATTCCGGGTCTTCGCCCCGTTCCCTTGACCGAATCGAGCCAGACACCCGGATTGTATACGGCCAGGGTTGTGTTTGGTCCCGACGAGAATGTGGAGCTTGCTCCGGTGGTGGGTATCCTGCGCGACAGCTTCGGCGTGGTGCGGGAGAACGTTGCTTCCCCGGGCAGCGTGACCGTTGACAACCGGCCCCCCGGCCCGGTGACCGAGCTGACCCTGCGCCTGCAGGACAACACCCTGGTCATGAATTGGCAGCCATCGCCCGACCCCGACGTCAGAGGGTATCAAATCGCCGTGGCTTCAGCCTTCGAGGGGCCTTTTACGGTCATTCAGTCGACGACCGGGGTTCAGCATGTGCTTCCCGACCTCCCCCTGCCTCGGCCAACCCAATACTATCGGGTTGTGGCTGTCGATCGGGCAGGCAACCGATCGACGGAGGTCATCCGGGGCGTGGATGGTGTTGGTGACGAGGCTGCACAAAGCGAAAAGATCCTGTTCCAGCGGATACCCGCCCTCATTGATGGCCCTGTCCGGCTGACGTCCGCGACCGGACCTTATCATCTTGCGGAACCGGCCATGGTGACCGAAAGAGGCCTGCTCGTGATCGAGGCGGGCACCCGCATCCTGGTGCATGGTCGGGCCGCTCTCACGGTGCGTGGGGGCATGACCGTTCTCGGTGACCAGGAGCGTCCCGTGGTGGTGGAACCCGCCGATCCCGCCGGATTTGCCACCTTTCTCATCCTTGAATCGCGCCGATCCGTCGTCTTGCAGGGGATGGAGATTCATCAAGGTGGCGTTCCGCTGGTCATCGCCGAGGGTGCCCCGCGCATCATTGACAGCCGCATTGTGGAGAGTCGCACCAGCGCCATGGAGATTCGTGGTGCCAGCCAACCGTTCATCGAAGGATGCACACTCCAAGGCGGCGATGCCGGCGCGGTGATCGTCATGGGCCAGGCCAAACCCCGCATCTTCGGCAATCGCTTCGTCGGCAATGCCATCCACCTGCAAAGCTTTCTTCCCCATCCCCTCGACCTGCGCAACAACAGCTGGCAACCTCCGGCGTCGCGGCGGAATGTGTTGGGGTTGGCAAATTATGAGTGAGGGGGGTGTTTCTCGCAGCTCTGGTTGAGATTCGCAGGATTCTCCTGTGAAGGTGTTTTTTCTCAATTTCCTCTATTTTGTCACATATAGCTGGCTAGTGATTCATTTATGCAATCATTGATAAGTTAAGTCTTGCATGGTTTCACAATAAAAATCTTTCTATAATATGTGCAAAATTGTATAATTGTTTGTTTTAGCTGTATAAATTCAATATATGTTTTTTAAGGCTGTTTCAGTTATTTCTTTTACTTATGCTGTTAAAAGTTAGTCTGTACAAACCAAAGAAAATTTGGTACTGACTATGACGCATGGTCTAGTCCAAGTGTTGGGTAGGAATTAGTTGTCATGGTGATGGTAAAATTACGGAACTCTTTTGACCAGTTCAATTCATCTTTGGGAGCAATCAAATGTATTTGAAGTCGGTGCATATCAAAAATTATCGTCGACTCAAGGATGTCCGAATTGACCTGGATAAAAGCGCTTCCATCTTTGTTGGTGCCAACAACAGTGGCAAGACCTCTGTAACCCATTTGATTGCTCAATTCTTGAAAAAATCAGGTGAGCCGTTCACAGTTCATGATTTTTATGCCCCAATCTGGGCTGAATTTAACAAAACAGGCCAGCAGAAATTGGCAGGTCAACAAGTAAAATTAAGAGAATTTCCCTGCATCACCATGGATTTATGGTTTGAGGTCGAAGATGTGCAAATTCACCGGGTGATTGACCTCTTGCCGAGCCTGGAATGGAATAAAGCTGTTGTTGGGGTGCGTTTGCAACTGGAACCCAAGGATCCCGAGGCTCTTCTGAATCGTTTTGCCGAAGCGCATCTTAAGGCAAGAGAAAAGATGTCTGGACAAAAGGAAAATGGTGATACTTCTTTCTCTGACCGGGTGTTTCATCCCTGGCCCAAGGATCTTTATGACTATTTAAGAAAAGAACTTAATAATTCATATGCTACCCATTTCTATGTCCTGGATCCCGCAAAGTTTGGTCAGGATGGGTGTGAAGATGCTGGTTACGTGCCTGGAAAGCTAGGTGAGGGAACTGGGAATAAATGCCTGGATATCATCAAAAGTCTGATCCGGGTTGATGTCATGAGTGCCCAGCGGCACCTGACAGATCAGGATTCCAGCCCATCTTCCCGTTCAGAGAGTCTATCCAAGCGGCTCAGCCGGTTTTATAGGAGCCGCAGTGAGGGACGCGAAAATGATTATGAAACCATGCAGGCTTTGGACGACTCCGAGAAGAAGATGGATAGTCTGTTTAAAGATTTCTTCAAGTCAACATTTGATGCCCTGAGGAAGGTTGGCTATCCAGGCTTCGCTGGTCCACAACTGCAAATCCGATCCTCAATCGAGCCAGAAAAGCTGCTGGGGGAGAATGCCAAGGTCCATTATACCCTGAATGGGACCGAGGATGCTCAGATAGGCGCTGGTGCCAACACTCTCCCAGACAAGTACAATGGGCTTGGATTTAAGAATCTTATTTATATGATCATTGAATTGATCGACTACCGTGAACGGTGGTTGAACGATCCCAAACCCCCACCTCTGCATTTGATTGTTATCGAAGAGCCGGAAGCGCACCTCCATGTGCAGCTCCAGCAGGTCTTTATCTCACAGGTCACAAAGTTATTGGAGGAAAATTCTTCAGGGGAAGAAAGACCCGCCAGTCAACTGATCGTAACAACCCACTCTCCTCATGTGATCTATGAAAGAGGATTCTCTCCCATTCGGTATTTTCGGCGCGAGAAACCGGCTTCCGGCAGCCCTGTGACGAGAGTCTTGAATTTAACCATGTTTTCTGGGTCGAAGAATGAGAAGGACGACGGTAGGTTTTTGATGAAATATATGAAGCTGACCCACTGCGATCTATTCTTTGCCGATGCGGCCATCCTGGTTGAGGGGAGTGTGGAGAAATTGCTGCTTCCTCTCATGATCGAAAAGGCAGTTCCTGGCTTGATGACGAAATACCTGAGTGTTCTGGAAGTAGGTGGTACGTTTGCACACCGATTCCGTCCCTTGATCGAGTTTCTCGGCGTGACTACGCTGATCATTACCGATCTGGACAGTGTTTCTCACAAAACGAGCAAGGCTTGTCCAACAACTGAGCCTGATGCCAGAACGTCAAATCAAACCCTGAAGGAGTGGCTTCCTGAGAAAAAACTGATCAGTGAACTGTTGAGTGCAAACGAAGATCAAAAAATCCAGATCAAAACCGGAGAGGGCAAGCCTTCAGTACGTGTCGCTTACCAGGTTTCCCGATCAGTGACATGGAAGGGGGAAACCAAAGAACTTGCCGGTCGCACCTTTGAAGAGATGTTTGCATTGGAAAACCTGGCCTGGTGCCAGGATAAACAGCGGGATGGTTTAAGGCTCAGGGGCGAAGAAGAGGCCGACCAAACTACATTGACCGAAATGGCTCGTGCGTTGTTCGATCGTGTCAACTCGAAGAGTTTCAAGAAAACAGAGTTTGCCTTGAATCTGCTTATGGAAGATCGTGTGGAAGATTGTGAGACATGGAATGTACCTCATTATATTGTCGAAGGTTTGAAGTGGCTTGAGGGTGAACTGGCACATTCGGAGACGGAAGGATCAGCAGAAACTCCTGCTGAAGGGAGTGTCCCATGAGCGGGCGCGCTTCCAGGCCTGATACACAGGCTGACAAATCCGTTCGTGAGTGTCTGGAACGCCGACAGAGTTTCCTGATGATTGCTGGTGCAGGATCCGGGAAAACAACATCTTTGATCAAGTCGCTGACATACCTCGGTAAACAGCATGGGACAACGCTCAGAAGGAATGGCCAGAAGATCGCTTGCATTACATACACCAATGTTGCCGTCGGTGAAATCCGGTCCGATGTAGGCATGGATGAACTCTTCCAAGTTTCCACCATCCACAGCTTTTTATGGGAAATAGCCAGGCCATTCCAGCGGGAGATTAGAGCATGGGTGGTGGAGCATATTCAGGAGAAAATTGACGAATTAAAGGATCATAACGCAAAACCGAGAACCCACAGAGAAACAATTGGGAAAAACGATAATAAAATAAGGCAATATAACGATACACTTGGCGTAATTGACAAGGTTGGCTCTTTCCGGTATGAGACTGATCGACGTTACGCAGAAGGTGTTCTGGGCCATGCTGATATCATCAAAATGGTTCCCCAGTTGTTGACGAAATATCAGCTATTGCGGAAAGTCGTAGCCAGGAAATATCCATTCGTCTTTGTGGATGAGAGCCAGGATACTGACAAAGAATTTGTTTCTTCTCTTAAAATGATTGATCAGGATGAGGGAGAGCGTTTCTGCCTTGGTTTTTTTGGGGATCCAATGCAGCAGATCTATGCCACAGGAATTGGATTGATTCCCAAAGAGAATAATTGGCAGGAGATCACCAAGGAAGAAAACTTCCGTAGTTCCAAGGCGGTGCTTGAGGTGATCAACCGAATTCGCAAGGATGGAGATGGTCTTGAACAAACTGATGGCTTGGCTGCTTTATCTTCATCTGGTAGCAGGGCAGTGCCTGGCTCTGCAAGGTTGTTTATCATTCCCGCAGATGATAATAGAAGGGAAAACACTGATCGAATTCGCAACTGGTTAGCATCGACAGAGAACGACCCACTCTGGCGTCATGATTCACCGGCAGCGGATGTCAAAGTGTTGGTCTTGCTCCACCGAATGGCTGCTGATCGACTTGGTTTTCCTGATCTTTTTCGTGCACTCGATAGAGGGCCAGACAGTTTCAAAACTGGATTCACTGAAGGGACGCTCTGGGTTTCCAGACCTTTTCAACAGACCTTGATGCCATTGGTCGAGGCAGTTTCTCAAGGAAACAAGTATCAGGTGATCAACCTGTTGAGGGAGGCTAAATCTCCTTTGTTGAGCCATGAACGTCTGAGCCTTGAAACGAATCCCGCCCATCATCTCTCATCAATTAAAGGTATTGTCGATGATTTGGCCCACAAGATGCCTCCAACAGAGGATTCCGGGGCTACCGTGAAGGAGTGTTTGCAGTTGGTTCGCGAATCCAAATTGGTACCCCTGGATGATCGGTTGGTAGCGGTTATCAGCGGCAACATGACTGCCGAGGCATTGGGTGGTGGTAAAGAGGACAAAGAAGATGAGTGGGATAAGAAACTTCAAGCGATCGAGGCTTTTTTAAGTTGTCCGGTGTCCCAGTTATGGCACTATCGCCGCTATTTGGATGGGGATTCTCCCTATTCAACTCAGCATGGGGTCAAAGGAGCAGAGTTTGACCGGGTGCTGGTGGTACTCGATGATGAGGAGGGAAAAGGCTTTAGCCAATTTTCCTATGAACAACTCTTTGGTCTGAAGGATCCCTCCGGTAAAAAATCGAGAAAAAGTGAGGAAGGCGAAGGGAGCAAGATCGACCGGACAAGGCGGTTGTTTTATGTGTGTTGCTCGCGCGCCCGGAAGGATTTGGCTGTTGTACTGTTCATCCAGGATGTTCAAGGTGCACGTGAGAAACTGGCTAATAATGGAATCTTTAAAGAGAACGCCATATTCTGTCTTGAGGATTTGACTACTTCTTGAATGGACAACCAGTATGAATTTGTGGGTTTAAGGACAAATATACTTGGTTAAACCCCCTCCTTCCCCCGGCCATCGGGGTGGTCGCGCACCAGGCGCGGGACGGCATAACCGGGAAGGGCTTTGCGCAAGAGTCGAAGCAGCTCCAGCCCTTGCTCTGGCGGAACCTGGAAATGGGCAGCACCTGCCACCGGATCGAGCAGGTGCAAATAGTAGGGTATGACCCCCATGTCGATCAGAGCGGTGTAGAGTGTCGTCAGGACAGCGACCGAGTCGTTGACTCCCCGGAGCAGAACTCCCTGGTGGAGGACAGGAATGCCCTTTTGCACAAGACGCCTGAGGGCATTTTGGGCAGCCGCGCCCAACTCCGCCGGATGATTGACGTGCACGACCAGGATGGGTTGCAGACGGGTGGCGGTCAACCAGGTCAGCAAGGCCTCGCCGATACGCTCTGGCACAGCAACCGGCATGCGCGTATGCATGCGCAGACGCCGCAGATGGGGAATCGCGGCCAGGTCATGGGTCAGACGTGCCAGCTCCGGGTCGCTGACCATCAAGGGGTCGCCGCCGGAGTAGATCACCTCCTGGATGCGGGTATCATGACGTATCGCCTCCAGAATCGGACGCCACTCCCGGATGACCCCCTCTTCCCGACGATGACGACGAAAACAAAAGCGACAATGAATGGCACATCTGCCGGAGAGCAGCAGCAAAACCCGGTCGGCATATTTTTGGATCATACCCGGCAGGGGAGTGTGGTCGGCTTCCAGGAGGGGATCGGCGCTGAAACCGGGTACTTCGTGCAGCTCTTCCGCTGCCGGATACCCTTGTCGCCACAGGGGATCCGCGAGATCATGCCGGGCGCTGCCAGCGAGGAAAGCCCGGGGAAGACGCATGGGATAACGCCGATGCGCCTCCCAAACGGCGACATCCGGGGCAGGCCCCTCCCAGGCGGCGGGATCGCTCAGATACCCGCTGGCGGAATCCTCACCAGGGACGGAAGGATGCCCTGCGGCAAGAAGTCGGCTATACTGCCCTCTCTTTTGCATCGTCATGCCGCTTATAACCTGTTTTCAAAGAGGATGTCATGCTGACCCACAATCAGTTGCGTAACGGAACCCGCGTGGAGATCGACGGTCAGCCGTGGATCATTGTTTCCGCCCAGTTCATCAAACCTGGCAAAGGACAGGCCTTCACCAAGATTCGGATCAAAAATTTGATGGATGGCCGGGTGATCGACCGCACCTACAAATCCAGCGAAACCGTTTCCAAGGCCGATGTGGTTGACAAGGATATGCAGTACCTCTACAAGGACGGCGATCATTGGCACTTCATGGATCCGGCCACCTACGAACAGGTCGCCCTGGGTGAAACCGAAGTCGCCGATGCCATCAACTGGCTCAAGGAGCAGGAAACCTACGTCGTTACCGTATGGCAGGGCAAGGCCATATCGGTGCAGGCCCCACCCTTTGTCACGCTGACCATCGTTCATTGTGAACCCGGTATCAAGGGCGATACCGTCTCTGGTGCCACCAAACCAGCCACCCTGGAGACCGGGGTGATCGTCAAGGTGCCGCTCTTCATCAACCAGGATGAGCGGATCAAGGTGGATACCCGCACGACGGAGTATGTCGAACGGGCGAAGGGTTGATCGATACCCCATGCCGACCGATGTGGCCGAGGGTGTGATGGCGATTGCGCCGGGTGGATACCCGTACAATCCGATGTGGCCGAGGGTGTGATGGCGGTCGCGCCGGGCGATGGTGCCGAAGAGAGATCCTGGCGACCAGTGGCCACGCGGGAGACTCTGGCGGAACGTGCGCGTATCATAGCGGAGGTACGCCGTTTTTTCGCAGAACGCGGCGTACTGGAGGTGGAGACCCCGCTGCTCTCCCGGGGGATGGTGCCGGAACGTCACCTGGAACCCATCCCCTGTGCGGGGGGGTATCTGCACACCTCCCCGGAGGCGGCCATGAAACGTCTGGTCGCGGCGGGCTATGGGGCGATTTTTCAACTATGTCGGGTGTTTCGTGCCGATGAGGCAGGCCCCTGGCACAATCCGGAGTTCACCATGCTGGAGTGGTATCGGCCTGGCTGGACTCTTGCCCGGCTCCTGGCAGAGGTGGAAGAGTTGGTGCGCTGTTTTGTGGTGCGACCACCTGCCCGTGTTTTGCCGTGGCGTGACTTGTTCAGGCACCATCTCCATCTCGATCCGCTGACCGCGACGCGGGAAGAGCTTGTCAGTCGTACTGCGTCGCCGACGGCTGGTCTGGACGCAGATGGGTTGCTGGATTTACTGTGGGTCGAGTTGGTTGAACCAGCCCTGGTTCAGGACAAGGGGATGCTGCTGGTGAGCGATTTTCCGGCGAGCCGGGCCGCCATGGCGCAGGTGCATCCCGGACCGCCGCCCGTCGCCTTGCGTGGTGAACTCTACGTCGATGGCGTCGAGCTGGCCAATGGTTACCAGGAGTTGACCGATCCCCGGGAACAGGCAGAGCGCCTGGAACGCGCCAACCAGATGCGCCATGCTGCCGGGCTGCCCCGTTTGCCGGTGGATGCCCGTTTTCTGGCCGCCCTGGCGCACGGTCTGCCGGAGTGTGCCGGGGTCGCCCTGGGTGTGGATCGTCTGGTCATGTTGGCCCTGGGCCGTGAATCCATCCAGGATGTGTTGGCTTTTCCTTGCACACGCGCCTGAACCGATGGCCTTGATCATGGCTTCGGCCCCGGGCGAAGGTCTGTCAAAATGGGGTCCAGGGGGCTGGCTCCCTGGCAGGTCCGGGACAGAGTCCTGGTGGGGTTTGGGGCGA